>NZ_JBJJLC010000004.1:0-168421 GCF_045449855.1 Marinobacter alkalisoli
CACCCCCCCGGCCCGGATACCTGTTTCAGCCACCCATGCGCTCCCGCGCTTGAATGTGTCGCAGGCAAGCAACCCGGCGCTTTCTCCACGATTACAATGACCCATCAAGTGCAGAATTTTCCGGGTGACCAAAATGAATAGAACCGAAACCACCGACGTTCAGCACAAAGTGCGCCACATCATTGCCAACCTGAAACACAAACCGGGCGCCCTTATGCCCATCCTGCATGCCATCCAGGACGAACTCGGCTACATCCCCAGCGACACCGTGCCAACCATCGCCGAGGGCCTGCAGGTTACCCGCGCCGAAGTTCACGGCGTCATCAGCTTCTATCATGATTTCCGCACCACCGCCCCCGGCAAGCACACCGTCCAGATATGTCGGGCCGAAGCCTGCCAGGCCCGCGGTTGCCGTACACTCGAACGCCACGCCCAGCAGACACTCGGCGTTGACTACCACCAGACCACCCTGGATGGCGACATCACCCTGGAGGCTGCCTACTGCCTCGGAAACTGCGCCACCGGACCATCCATCCGCATTGGCGACGACATTCACGGCCGTGTCACACCGGCCCGTTTTGACGCCCTGATCGACCAGTTACAGACCGTGCCGCTCTTTATCCAGGTGGCACAGGCAGGGGCAGACAGAAAGGAAGACAGCAGCCATGGTTAAAGTCTTTGTGCCACGAGACACCACCGCCTTATCACTCGGTGCCAATCAGGTCGCGGATGCGCTGACACGGGCCTGCGGTGGCCAGGACACCGATATCGACCTGGTCCGCAACGGCTCACGGGGCCTTTTCTGGCTGGAACCCCTGGTTGAAATCGAGACCGGGGAGGGCCGCGTCGCCTACGGCCCCGTGGCTCCTGAAGACATCCCGGCGCTGCTCGACCAGGGCATGCTCGAAGGCAAACCCGGTCACCCCTTGTACCAGGGGTTGACGGAAGAGATCCCGTACCTGAAAAATCAACAGCGCCTCACTTTCAGCCGTGCTGGCATTATCGACCCCACTTCGCTGGATGATTACGTTCACCTGGGCGGCTACGTCGGCCTGCGTAAAGCCCTGGCCAGGATTCCCCAGGAGATCGTCGACGAAGTGAAAGCCTCCGGCCTGCGCGGCCGGGGCGGGGCGGCTTTCCCGGCCGGCATTAAATGGCAGACGGTGCTCGATGCGGACGCCCGCACCGGTAGCAACCCTTATTCCGAACGCAAGTTTATCGTCTGCAACGCGGACGAGGGCGACTCCGGCACCTTTGCCGACCGCCTGGTGATGGAAGCCGACCCCTTCATGCTGATTGAAGGCATGACCATCGCCGGCCTCGCCGTGGGCGCGGACACCGGTTACATCTACCTGCGCTCCGAATACCCGGTTGCCCACCAGATCCTTAACGAAGCCATCGCCAGAGCTGAGGAAGCCGGTTATCTGGGCGGCAACGTACTGAACTCCGGCAAGGCCTTCCACCTGGAAGTTCGCCTCGGCGCCGGCGCCTACATCTGCGGCGAAGAGACCTCTCTGCTCGACAGCCTCGAAGGCAAACGCGGCCAGGTGCGAGTCAAACCCCCGCTACCCGCATTGAAAGGTGCCTTCGGCCAACCGACGGTGGTCAACAACGTGCTCACCCTTGCCGCCGTACCCTTTATCCTGGCCGAAGGCGGCCAGGCCTACGCCGACTACGGCATGGGCCGTTCGCGTGGCACCCTGCCGTTCCAGCTGACCGGCAACATCGAACGCGGTGGCGTGGTGGAACTGGCGTTCGGCGTCACCCTGCGCGAACTGCTTGAAGACTACGGTGGTGGTACCGCCTCCGGCCGGCCGATGCGTGCCGTCCAGGTCGGTGGCCCGCTGGGTGCCTACATGCCTGAAAGCCAGTGGGACACTCCACTCGATTACGAAGCCTTCAGCGAGGTTGGCGCTGTGGTCGGCCACGGCGGCATCGTGGTGTTTGATGACACCGTGGACATGCTCGACCAGGCCCGCTTCGCCATGGAATTCTGCGCGGTGGAATCCTGCGGAAAATGTACCCCCTGCCGCATAGGCTCCACTCGGGGCGTGGAAGTTATCGACCACATCCGCGCCAACCAGGAGCGTGATTACAACCTGAATTTGCTGGAAGACCTTTGCGACACCCTGGAAGACGGCTCCCTCTGCGCCATGGGCGGCATGACGCCTAACCCGGTGCGCAGCGCCCTGCAGCACTTCCCGGACGACTTTCACCAAGACCGCACCACTGTGTCCCGCACGACGGCGGGGGAGGCCTGATCATGTTGCACATCTACGATCCGAACACCCGCTCTGACCGTGATCTGGGCACGCCGCCCCCGGTCGAGACCGGCCACACCGTATCACTGACGATCGACGGCCAGGCCGTGACCGTACCCGAGGGCTCCTCGGTGCTGCGCGCCGCCGCCATCGCCGGCATCCAGATTCCCAAGCTGTGCGCCACCGATAATCTCGACGCCTTTGGCTCCTGCCGCCTGTGTGCAGTGGAGATTGAAGGCCGGCGCGGCCTGCCGGCCTCCTGCACCACGCCGGTGGCCGAGGGCATGAGCGTCATCACCCAGAACGATCGCGTCGCCAAACTGCGCCGCAACGTGATGGAGCTGTACATTTCCGACCACCCACTGGACTGCCTGACTTGCTCCGCCAACGGCGATTGCGAACTGCAGGACATGGCCGGCGCCGTCGGCCTGCGCGAGGTGCGCTACGGATACGAGGGCAAGAACCACCTCGAGGCCGAGAAGGACACCAGCAACCCCTATTTCACCTTCGACACCAGTAAATGCATCGTTTGTTCACGCTGCGTGCGGGCCTGCGAGGAAGTGCAGGGCACCTTCGCACTGACCATTGACGGCCGGGGCTTTGATTCCAAGGTCGCTGCGGGGCAGGGCGAAGACTTCATGGATTCCGAATGCGTCTCCTGCGGCGCCTGCGTCCAGGCCTGCCCAACGGCGACACTCATGGAGAACTCCGTGATCGAGCAGGGCCAGCCGGAACATTCGGTGGTGACCACCTGCGCCTACTGCGGCGTCGGCTGCTCGTTCAAGGCCGAGATGAAAGGCAACACCGTGATACGCATGGTGCCGTTCAAGGATGGCCACGCCAACCACGGCCATTCCTGTGTAAAAGGCCGCTTCGCCTTTGGTTATGCCACCCATCCGGAACGGCTGACCAAGCCGATGATCCGCAATCACACCGACGAACCCTGGCGCGAAGTCAGCTGGGAAGAGGCGATCCAGTTCGCGGCCGAGCGCATCAGGGCCATCCAGGCCAAATACGGCCGCGACAGCGTCGGTGGTATTACGTCCTCACGCTGCACCAACGAGGAAGCCTACCTGGTGCAAAAGCTGGTGCGTACCGCTTTCGGTAACAACAACACCGACACCTGTGCCCGCGTCTGCCATTCCCCGACCGGCTACGGCCTGAAACAGACCCTTGGGGAAAGCGCCGGCACCCAGACCTTCGATTCGGTGATGAAATCCGACGTCATTGTCGTTATTGGCGCAAACCCGACCGACGCCCATCCGGTGTTCGGCTCGCAACTGCGCCGCCGTCTCCGCCAGGGCGCCAAGCTGATCGTCGCTGACCCGCGTTCCATTGATCTGCTGAATACCCCGCACGGCGGCGAGGCGCTGCATCTGCCGTTGCGTCCCGGGACCAACGTCGCCCTGATCAACGCCCTCGCGCATGTTGTCATCACCGAAGGACTGGAAGACCGCATGTTCATCGCCACCCGTTGCGACGGAAGCGAGTACGCCGCCTGGAATGCGTTTATCCGCGAGGAACGCCACTCACCGGAAGCGACGGAAGACATCACCTGCGTTCCGGCCGGTAAAGTCCGCGAAGCGGCCCGGCTCTACGCCCAGGCGGGTAACGGCGCCATCTACTACGGCCTGGGCGTGACCGAACACAGCCAGGGCTCCACCATGGTGATGGGCATCGCCAACCTCGCACTGGCCACCGGCAATATCGGCCGCGAAGGTGTGGGCGTCAACCCGTTGCGTGGCCAGAACAACGTCCAGGGTTCGTGCGACATGGGGAGCTTCCCCCATGAACTGCCGGGCTACCAGCACGTTTCCCGGGAGGGCCCGCGCAAGGCCTTTGAAGACGCCTGGGGCGTCACGATCGACAGCGAACCCGGCCTGCGCATTCCCAATATGTTCGACGCCGCCATCGACGGCAGCTTCAAGGGGCTGTATGTGCAGGGTGAGGACATCGCTCAGTCAGACCCCAACACCCACCATGTGGAACAGGCGCTCGGCTCGCTGGAATGCCTGATCGTGCAGGACCTGTTCCTGAATGAGACCGCCAAGTTCGCCCACGTGCTGCTGCCCGGCTCCTCATTCCTGGAGAAAGACGGCACGTTCACCAACGCCGAACGCCGCATCAACCGCGTGCGCAAAGTGATGCCAGCACTGGCCGGCAAGGAAGACTGGCAGGTCACCCAGGACCTCGCCAACGCCCTCGGCTACCGGATGGACTACAACCACCCGGAAGATATCATGAACGAGATCGCCCGCCTCACGCCGAGCTTCAAGAACGTGACCTACCAGAAGCTGGACGAACTCGGCAGCATCCAATGGCCGTGCAACGATGAACACCCGAACGGCACCCCGATCATGCACGAGGAAGACTTCCCGATCGGCAAAGGCAAGTTCGTCGTCACCGACTACGTGCCGACCACCGAGCGTGCTAACCGCCGTTTCCCTCTGCTGTTGACCACGGGCCGTATCCTCAGCCAATACAACGTCGGCGCCCAGACAAGACGCACCGACAATCAGGCCTGGCATGACCAGGACAGGCTGGAGTTGCATCCTCACGACGCCGAAGAACGCGGTATCAATGACGGTGACTGGGTCGGCCTCACCAGCCGGGCGGGGAATACCGTGCTGCAGGCCCGGATCAGCACTCGCATGCAACCGGGCGTGGTCTACACCACCTTCCACCATCCCGTGAGTGGCGCCAACGTCATCACGACCGACAATTCGGACTGGGCCACCAACTGCCCTGAATACAAGGTCACCGCCGTACAGTGCGAAAAGGTCGCGCAACCCTCGGCCTGGCAACAGCGCCACCTGGCGGCCTGGCAACAGCGCCACCTGGCACAACATAAAAAACAATGGAGTTTCCTGAAACCCGGGGAAACAGACGAAAAGCAGGTTATTAAATAGGAATGGAAACAATGGCCGGCAGGTGGTGTATCACGGCGTATAACCATAATTCCCGTAATGGCAGAGATTGAATACATGAGTAGCAATACAGAGCATCTGGTAAAGATGGCCAACCAGATTGCGGAGAACGCCCCGAGCAAAGACAGTCCGGAAGCGACGGCGGAGGCCGTGGCTTCCCACCTGCGAAAGTTTTGGGCAAAGCCGATGAAACAGACGATAAAGCAGTATGCGGAATCCAGCGGAGAGGGGTTGTGCGAACTGGCAATGGATGCCGTAAGACGGTTGTGACTGGATGACGAACCAGCCGGCGCACGGTTTCCAGCTGGAAGTCGCCGGAATTCTCAGTTGATCCCTTGGATAATCCGCAGCGGAGAGAACAAGATGCGAATAGGTGTTCCGAAAGAAATTGACGAAGGGGAAAAACGCGTTGCGTTGACCCCGGAAGTCGCAATACAGCTACAAAAGCTGGGCTTCAGCCTCGCTATCGAAACAGGGGCGGGCCTTGAGGCCAGTTTCGATGACGACCAGTACCGTGAAGCCGGTGTTGAGATTATCGAGGACCCGAAAGAACTTTGGCATTCGTCCGACATTGTCATGAAAGTACGTCCGCCCAGCCAACACCCGGAACTGGGCTTTTATGGCGTTGAGCTGCTGGGCAAGGGGCAGACACTGATCAGTTTCCTCTATCCGGCGCAAAACCCCGAGATGCTGCAGGAACTGTCCAACCGTGGCGTCACCGCCCTGGCCATGGACTCGGTGCCACGCATTTCCCGTGCCCAGAAGATGGACGCGCTGAGCTCCATGGCCAACATCGCGGGTTACCGCTCGGTGGTTGAGGCGTCCCAGCACTTCGGCCGTTTCTTCACCGGACAGATCACCGCGGCCGGCAAGATTCCCCCGGCCAAGGTGCTGGTGATCGGCGCCGGGGTGGCGGGGCTCGCTGCCATCGGTGCGGCCAAGAGCATGGGCGCCGTGGTGCGGGCCTTCGACACCCGCCCCGAGGTGAAGGAGCAGGTGGAGAGCATGGACGCAGAGTTCCTGATGCTCGATTTCGACGGCGAGGACGGCAGCGGCCAGGGCGGCTACGCCAAGACCATGAGCCCCGAGTTCATCGAAGCCGAAATGGCACTGTTCGCGGAGCAGGCCAAGGACGTTGATATCATCATCACCACCGCCCTGATTCCGGGCAAACCGGCGCCGGAATTGATCACCGAGGGCATGGTCGCCAGCATGAAACCGGGCAGCGTCATCGTCGACCTGGCGGCCGAAACCGGTGGCAACTGCAAGCTGACCGAGGCCGACCAGGTGGTGGTCAGGCACGGCGTTACCCTGATCGGCTACACCAACCTGCCGAGCCGCCTGGCGTCGCAGGCCAGCCAGCTCTATGCCACCAACCTGCGCCACCTGCTGAGCGACCTGTGCCCGGAGAAGAACGGCGAGATCGTCGTCAACATGGAAGACGAGGTGATTCGCGGCGCCACCGTGGTGAAAGAAGGCGAGGTTACCTGGCCGCCGCCCGCCCCGCGCTTGTCGGCGGCGCCAAAGACCGACATGGGCGACAAAGCCCGGGTCGAGGTTGAAAAGTCGGAGCCCAACCCGAAACACCCGCTGGCCTTCCTGGTCCCCGTGGCGCTTGCAGGGCTCGGGCTGCTGGGCCTGGGTTCGGTAGCGCCACCGGAGTTCATGGGGCACTTGACCGTTTTCGTGCTGTCCTGCTTCGTTGGCTACATGGTGATCTGGGGGGTGTCGCACTCGCTGCATACGCCGCTGATGAGCGTCACCAACGCAATCAGTAGCATCATCGTTATCGGCGCTCTGATGCAGATATCCAGCGAGCAACCCCTGGTGCTGATACTGGCGGTGTTGGCGGTGTTCATCACCAGCATCAATATTGTCGGCGGCTTTGCCGTCACCCAGCGCATGCTGAGAATGTTCCGGAAATAAGGGCGAATAACGATGATCACAGGCGTAATCACGGCTTCTTACATAGGGGCGAGCGCGCTCTTTATTCTCGCACTGGGCGGCCTCAGCCATCAGGAATCCGCACGTCGCGGAAACCTCTTCGGCATGCTGGGCATGGGCCTGGCGTTGGTTGTTACGATTTTCGGTATCGTCACCAACAACTACCTCTTCCTACTGCCAGGCATGATCGCCGGTGGTGCTATCGGATGGTATCTGGCAAAAAAGGTCGAGATGACCCAGATGCCGGAGCTGGTCGCGATCCTTCACAGCCTGGTGGGGCTGGCCGCGGTTTTCGTCGGCTACGCCAACGCGCTGGGGCACAGTGAGCTCAGCGGTGTCGAGAAGACCATCCATGATATCGAAACCTACGTCGGCATCCTGATCGGCGCGGTCACCTTCACCGGTTCCGTTGCTGCCTACCTCAAGCTGAGCGCCAGAATCAGCGGCAAGCCCTTGCAGCTACCCGGGCGGCACCTGTTCAACGCCAGCCTGGGTGTAGCGGCGGTGGTATTCGGCGTGTTCTTCGTCGAACAGTCCGCCGCCGGCGGTGGCATGCTCTGGCTGGTGCTGATGACCGTTGTCGCACTGGTGTTCGGCGTGCACATGGTCGTTGCCATCGGGGGCGCCGACATGCCGGTGGTGGTGTCGATGCTCAACAGCTACTCCGGCTGGGCCGCGGCGGCGATGGGATTCATGCTGGGCAACGATCTGTTGATTGTGGTCGGTGCGCTGGTCGGCAGTAGTGGTGCCATCCTCAGCTACATCATGTGCAAGGCGATGAACCGCCGGTTCGTCAGCGTCATCCTCGGCGGGTTCGGCGGTGGTTCGAGCAAAAGCGCCGGAGCAGGCGAGGCTGGTGAGGCCGGCAACGTTAATCCGATTGAGGCGGAGGGAGTGGCGCACTTGCTGGAGAGCGCCAGGGAAGTGATGATCCTGCCGGGTTACGGCATGGCGGTCGCCCAGGCACAGCATACGGTCTTCGAGATCAGCAATAAGCTGCGGGAGATGGGTGTCAACGTGCGCTTCGGCATCCATCCGGTGGCTGGCCGCATGCCGGGCCACATGAACGTGCTGCTGGCCGAGGCCAAGGTGCCCTACGACATCGTCTACGAGATGGACGAGATCAACAAGGACTTCCCCAACGTGGATGTCTCCGTGGTGATTGGCGCCAACGACATCGTCAACCCGGCGGCCCAGGAAGTACCGGACAGCCCCATCGCCGGCATGCCGGTCCTCGAGCCCTGGAAGGGCAAGACCACCATCGTGCTCAAGCGTGGCATGGCCACGGGCTACGCCGGCGTCGATAATCCGCTGTTCTACAAGGAAAACACCCGCATGCTGTTTGGCGACGCCAAGGAAAGTGTTGATGCGGTACTGAAATTCCTCAGGGCCTGACGTGCCTGGAGGCCCACGCGAATCCAAGCAAGCCGACAATCGGGCCGGGAACCAGTATCCAGGCCGCATCGAGGCCAATGTAGTCGAACAGGGCGGTGGTGGCTGCGATTGATACAACGGTAATGGCAAAGCCGATGGAATTCTGAATGGCCAGCGCAGCGCCCACCAGCTCACGGGGGCAGGCCTGCGCTGATAGGGCAGAGAATTGGGGGGAGTCCGCCACGACCGTAGCTCCCCACAAAAGCAGGAGAACGCCAAGCCAGGCGGCTGACAGCTCACGCCAAAACAGGACAAACACCAGGGCGCATATGCCTGAAGAGGCCAGTGCGCCGAGGGCGACCTTTGCGCTGCCGAGATGGCGTGAAAGAACCCCGCCAATCAGGCAACCCAACGCGCCAATGCCAATGATACTGAAAGCCATGCCAGAGACGCCGAGCCCGGAGAATTCGCTGGCAAGCACGGTGTTTGACACCAGCAACGGCACCACGGTCCAGAACGCATACAGTTCCCACATGTGACCGAAGTACCCAAAGGCGGCCGCGCGGTATCGATTAATTCTGAAGGCATCGAAAACAGTGGCGTGCCGTTCCTGCGTTTCATGGATGGGAGTTTTACCCGAACGCACCTGGGGCAGGTGTGGTCCGTCCCCCAGTAGATGGATCAGCAGCGCCCCCATCAGCGCAAGGATCGACGAGGCGAGAATGATGTACTGCCAGGGCAGATCCGCGCCCGCTTCCCGCAACGCATGGGGCAGCGCCGTACCCAGTGTCAACATCGCAACGAGCTGAGCCAGGGCCTGGCCTGTTCGCTCCGGGGCCCAGCTGACAATCAGTTTCATGCCCACCGGGTAGATGCCCGCCAACGACAGGCCGACCAGGAAGCGGAACACAATGGCGCTGGCAAGCCCTTCCGAAAGCCAGGCAAAGCAGGCATTAAACAGGGCCCCGGCAATCGCGCTGCAAACGAAGATCACACTGGCGCGGTAGCGCTCTGCCACCCCGCCAAGCGCCACGATCAGTGTGCCGAGGATGAAGCCTCCCTGAACGGCGCTGGTCAACCAGCCGATGTCCGCAGCACTGATGTGCCAGCTGTTCATGAGGTCTTCTGTGGCGCTATTGGCGCTGAACCACAGTGATGTACCGAACAGTTGGGCGATGGCGATCGTCGCCACCGGCCCGAACCAGCGTAATGGCCATGGGAGGCTAATACCGGCTGTCTCGACTTTTCCGGACGTCATTCGTGTCCCATCCAATATCCAATGGCATTAAGGATTATCTTTTAATCTGGAACACTTTATATCGTTTGTCCGTACATTGAACCAAGTGAACTTTCTTGCGTTCCCATTTAACCGGACTGCCCAGGGCTCACTGAAAGCGACGAACCAGTGTGTTCATTTCCTCGGCCATACGGGCCATCGATCGCCCCGACTGATACTTCATTTACCGCGTGATCTAGTCAACGAAGTTGGCCTTGCTGGCAATCAGCGGTGACAACTCGAGGTGCCAGTGTTTCAGACCACTCTCGCTGTAGACGTAGTGGCCGCTGAGGGATTTCAGATGGGGGATACGGTCAGGCTTGACGTCCTTGAGAATCAGCGACGCCAGGCGGGCAGCGGTCAGACCTTCCTGGTGGGCGGAAATGGTGAACCCGCCGATACTCTGTTCCTCACCGACAAAAATGTCCCAGAACGAGAACAGTGGCAGCTGCGCCTTATGGAAAGCTTCTTCCAACAGTTCCTGTGGTATGACGTATCTGCCGTCCTGATCCCGGATCGTATGGTGGGTGCCGAGCACGACCGCGTCATAACGCTCATGGGCGCTTGTTACAGTTTCTAACCAGGTGCCCCGGTCATTGGTCAGCACGATGTCCAGATCTGAGCCGTAAATCGTAGCCTGGCGTTTGTCGCCAAAGTACTCGTTTACGGCGTTACGCATGGTGGGGGAATCGTCCATCAATACCAGGAAGCGTACTTTCTGACCGAGCACTTTTCTCAGGTGACGGATACTGTCTTCGAAGAATGGGCGCTCGAGGATGCCGGTCACCAGAGGATGGCTCAGAGTAGGGTGCTGTACCGGGCCGCCATTGACACCAAGGAAGACAACCGGAATCTCCCTTTCCACCAGATGGTCTGCCATCAGGGAGAAGGCATTGTCATCACCGAGGATGGCAACATCGGGTTTGATGTCTGCGATGGCTTTCCGGATCTCCGCCACTTTTTCCGGCCACTCGGGTTTTGACAGGCGCTTCGTGTCCAACTCGAACACACGGATATCGTGATCATCCCCGAGCACGGACTTAACGGCGGCGATGTAGTCCGCATCCCATTTGTATTCAATGTGATAGCTCTGGATGATGACGACGGATTTAGCAAAACACAGGGGGCTGACCAGCAGGAGTGCCAGGAGGAGAAAACGCATAGCTGTTCCTTATTATTATCCGGGCAAAGTTGAAAAACAGAATTCTTAACGATGTGTTTTTCAGGCAGTTTTTTATGGTTATTTGTAGTGCTGATACAGAAAGCGTGCCAGTTAGCCAAGGTGCTGTTTTGCAAAGACTTTGGTTTTCTTGTGGGAGTATTTGTTTCTGCTTTCTTACATTGGGCGTCCGAATATAAGGACGGTTTTTGGCGGATTATCCAGTTTTTGTCCGTTATTCAGGACTCTGTGTCCGGAATTCCGGACTAAAGAGCCATAAGAGCATTCAGATCGCTGTACGGCACTATTATACCTACTGGGGTATATGGAGGGTTTGTGGCCGGGTCGGATAGGCTTGTCTGCAAAGTCATTCAATGTCGGGAGAAGATCATGAAAACCAGTGCGGAATGGAAAGCCCTGAGCGAGTCGGTTAGCTTGCAAGGGCAGGCCTTCATCGCCGGACAGTTCCGGGGTGCGGTGTCCGGAGAGACCTTCCCGGCCATTAACCCGGCGACCGAACAGAAACTCACGGATGTCGCCAGTTGCGATGCGGCCGATGTCGACCTGGCCGTGACCGCGGCCCGCGAGGCGTTTGTTTCCGGCGTCTGGTCGGAACTGGCCCCGGGCGACCGTAAACGCATTCTGCTGCGCCTGGCCGACCTGGTTGAAAAACACGGTGACGAACTCGCTGTGCTGGACAGCCTGGACATGGGTAAGCCCGTCAGTGAGATGGTCGGCATCGACGTGCCGGATTCCATTGACTGTCTACGCTGGACGGCCGAATCCATCGACAAGCTCTACGGCGAGATTGCACCGACTGGCAACGACACCCTGGGCCTGATCCGCCATGAGCCTGCGGGCGTCGTCGCTGCGATCACCCCCTGGAATTATCCGCTGATGATGGCCACCTGGAAGATTGCCCCGGCACTGGCGGCGGGCAACTCGGTCATCCTCAAGCCATCCGAGAAAAGTGCGCTGAGCGTGCTGAGACTGGCGGAGCTGGCGAAAGAGGCGGGCATTCCCGATGGCGTGTTCAACGTGCTGCCCGGTTTCGGTCACACTGCGGGCAAGGCGCTGGCGCTGCATAACGACGTCAATGTGCTCGCCTTTACCGGTTCCAGCCGCGTCGGCGGACTGCTGATGGAATATGCCGGTCAATCCAATCTCAAGCGGGTATGGATTGAAGCGGGTGGCAAATCGCCGATGCTGGTGTTTGAGGATTGCGAGGACATCGAGAAGGCGGCGTCCACGGCGGCCGCAGCGATATTCTCCAACCAGGGCGAAGTCTGTATCGCCTGCTCCCGGCTCTATGTCCAGTCGTCCATCCGCGAGCGTTTCACGGAAGCCTTGCTGGAGGCGGCGAAAGCCTATCGGCCCCGGGATCCGCTAGATCCGGAAACCCGCATGGGGGCGCTTGTCGACAAGACCCAATTGGAGACCGTTGCCCGCTATGTCCAGTTGGCGATCGACGAGGGTGGCCAGGTGCTGACCGGCGGTGTCCCTGAGGCGGTACCGGGGCAGGGCTACTTCGTCGGGCCTACCATCATTGGCGATGCCCACAACGGCATGCGCTTCGTGCAGGAAGAAATTTTCGGCCCGGTGCTGGCCCTGGGCGAATTCAGCGACGAAGCCGAGGCCATCCACCTGGCCAACGACAACCGTTATGGTCTGGGCGCATCGGTTTGGACGGGCAATCTGTCCCGGGCCCATCGCGTCAGCGGGAAAATTCAGAGCGGTATGGTCTGGGTCAACGGCTGGGGCGGCGGTGACAGCACGATGCCGTTCGGTGGGGTAAAAGCCTCCGGTTATGGCCGGGACAAGTCCCTGCATGCGCTTGAGAAATACACGGACCTGAAAACCGTGTGGATCAGCCTCTGATCAGTGCTCAAGGCTCGTGGGGTTGTCTTCCAGGTGGGTCAGGTGGTTGATGAACTGCGTGAAGATTTCCGCCTGGGTGGAGGTGTTCAGCCGCGTATGGATGTTCTTGCGGTGCACCTTCACGGTCCCCACGCTGATCTTCAGGTGATCGGCAATCGCCTGGGACGAGAAACCACGCAGGATCAGGTCGGTGATTTCCCGCTCGCGCTGGGTGAGGACGCCGCTGGCAAACGTACGCAGGGCGCGCTTCATGGGGCCGTCGGAACGACCGTATTGCAGGAATTCACCGGACTGGGCCTGCCAGAACTGGCGCACCAGCGCGCTGATGACCGGGTAGAATTCCTGCAGGGCATTTAACTCGGTGCGGGAAATGCTCTCCAGCGATGCCTTGCGCCCGAGGGTGATGGCGCAGGTCACTTTGTCATCGAGGCGGATCAGCAAGTTGATCTCATCCACCAGGCCGAAGTTCTGGTAACAGGTCTGGTAGTACTCTGTACTCCTGAAGGAATCCGGCATGATCTCAGCCAGACGCACAATGCCGTGCGATGCTCCGTTCTTGATGGCATGGAACAGTGGGTCTAGTACATAGGCATGGTTCAGGTACTGGCGCAGGGTGTCGCTTTGTTCCTCTGGTTCGGAGGGATGGACCAGGATCGGTCGCAGGGACTTCTTGTAGGTTAGAAGAAGGATCGTATCGAAGAAACACAGCGTCGACAGGAACGCTTCCAGCATGGTCGGGAAGCTGCGCAGGCGCTGATGTTCAATGAGGACCGCCAGGTTCTTCTGCCAGCTCTCGTTCGCCTGTATCTGATTCACGCGATCTCTCATCACACACCTTAATGGTCTTTCTTTCAAGGCTAAGCCAATTAGTGGACCGAAGCCAGCCCGATCCACAGCAAGGCTCATGCCGCAGAAATGCCGCCCACCCGGGCGTAGGTGCGATCCAGCGCGACACGTAGGCGATCCACCATCTCATCCACCTCCGCATGGCTGATAACCAGCGGCGGCGAGAGCACGATCCGATTGCCACAGGCCCGTGCAATCAGCCCGCTGGCGGTGCACTCGTCCCGGCATAGGGTGCCAACGTCTTCGTCAAAGAAGGTGCGCGTCTGGCGATCCTTCACCAGGGCCAGGCCCGCAATCAGGCCGGTGCCCTCGATATGGCCGCAAAGCGGGTGTTCGCCCAGGGTGTCCCGCAGACGGGCCTGGAAATAGGGGCCAATGTCGGAGGCGACCGATTCGACAATCCTTTCTTCCTTCAACAGCCGGATATTCTCCAGAGCGACAGCCGCTGCCACGGGATGACCGGAATAGGTGAAACCGTGACTGAAATCGCCGCCCGACTCGATCAGGGTGTCAGCAATCCGGTCGCCAACCGCCACGGCGGAGATGGGCAGATACCCGGAGGAGAGCCCCTTGGCCATCGACATAATGTCCGGCTGGAAATCGTAAGTCTGGCTGCCAAACCATTGCCCGGTCCGACCAAAACCACAGATCACCTCATCCGCCACCAGCAGCACGTCATACTTGCGGCAGATACGCTGGATTTCCGGCCAGTAAGTGCGTGGCGGGACGATCACACCGCCGGCGCCCTGGATGGGTTCACCGACAAAGGCGGCGACGTTATCCGGGCCAACTTCCAGCAGCTTCTGTTCCAGCTCGCGGGCGCGGAGCAGGCCGAACTCATCTTCGGAAAGGCCATCGGCCTCGCCATACCAATAGGGCTGCCGGATGCGGTGGATACCCGGTAGCAGCGGGGCACACTGACCGTGCATATGGGGCATGCCGCCCAGACTGGCGCCGCCAAGGGTGCTGCCATGGTAGGCATTGTCCCGTGCGATCAGCAGCTTGCGGTAGGGCTTACCTTTGAGCGTCCAGTAATGGCGCACCATTCGGATGATCGTGTCGATCGCCTCTGAGCCGGAATTGGCGAAAAAGACCCGGTTAAGATCGCCGGGTGTTATGTCAGCGATGGCCTGGGCGAGCCTGGTTACGGGTGTATGGGTGCTTTGGAAAAACGTGTTGTAGTAGGGCAGCACCTGCATCTGTTCGTGGGCGGCATTGATCAGTTCCTGCCTTCCGTAGCCCAGGTTCACGCACCAGAGGCCAGCCATACCGTCGATTAGTTCGTTGCCGTCCGAATCCCAGACATGGACGCCCTCAGCTCGTGTGATCACCAGTGCACCCTTACGATTGAGTGCCTGGGTGTCTGTGAACGGATGCAGGTGGTGGCGGGCATCGGTGTCGCGCACGGCGTTTTGCGTTTCAGTGTTCGGAATGTTGGTTGTGTATGACATGACAATTCCCATGAAAGTGTAGGCGCCTGGATTAACGTCCACATCTACCATAGGAAATGTCGTGTTTTCGGAGATATACCCCCCGGGTGATAGATACACCCTTACTCCAGTGGGATATCGTGGCATTCTGACTTCCTAAAAGCATTCAAGAGTAACCCGTATGACTATTAACAAGAACCGCGACCTGGACTTCTTCATCACGGACCTGAACGGGAATTTACGCGGAAAGCGATTGCCTTCCAGCGGCCTGAAAAAGGCACGGAAGGAGGGGCTCAAATTGCCACGCTCGGTGGTCGGCTTTGATTTCTGGGGTGCCGACGTGCTTGAAAACGGGCTGGTGTTTGAAACCGGCGATAGTGATGGCGTCTGTATGCCCGTCTCTAACGACCCGACACCGGTGCCCTGGTCCGAAGTACCCCGTGACCAGATGCTGGCGATGATGTTCAATCCGGACGGAACGCCCTTCGAGGCTGATCCTCGCCAGGTCCTCAAGCGCATCGTGGACCGCTTTGCCGAGCAGGGATTAACGCCGGTGATGGCGACGGAGCTTGAGTTCTACCTTATGGATGCCGAATCCGAAAGCACGCAACGCCCGATCCCACCGGCATTGGCCGACGGCAAGGGGCGCCGGCTGTCCAACACGGAAGGTTATGCCGTCGAGGAAATGGACGGGTTTGAGGCCTTCTTTACCGATATCCGTGCAGCGTGTCAGACCCAGGGTATCGGGGCCGACACCATTATCGCCGAGATGGGCCCCGGCCAGTTCGAGGTCAACCTCAATCATGTCGCCGACCCACTGAATGCAGCCGATCAGGCGATCCTGTTCAAGCGCCTGGTGCGCGGCGTTTCACGGCGTCACGGCTATGCGGCGACGTTTATGGCCAAGCCCTATGCTGAGGAAAGCGGCAACGGCTTCCATGTGCATTTCAGCCTGCTTGATCAGGACGGTAACAACGTCTTTGATAACGGCACCGAAGAGGGCAGTGACCTTCTCAGACATGCCATTGCAGGTCTGATGAAGCTGATGCCCGAGAGCATGCTGGTTTTCGCGCCCCACCTGAATTCCTACCGCCGTTTTATGCCGGGCGCCTATGCACCGACCTTCGCCAGCTGGGGTTACGAAAACCGGACGGTTGCACTGCGTGTACCGGAAAGTCCGAACATTGCACGGCGGATCGAACACCGTGTCTCCGGCGCTGACGCCAACCCCTATCTCGTACTGGCCTCGGTCCTCACCGGCGCATTCTATGGTATGGAGAACAAGCTTGAGCCGAACGCACCGGTCGAGGGCGACGCTTATACCGAGGAGAACCCGGAATACCCGCTGCCGTGCGAATGGCAGGAAGCGACCAATCGCTTCGACCAGAGTGAGATCCTGCGGGAGTACCTGGGTGACGAGTTCGTCCGGGTCTACGCCGAAGCCAAGCGCCAGGAGCGTCAGCGCCTGAATGAGCGGATCTCCGACATTGAATACGAAGCCTACCTGGGCCTGCTCTGATTTAATTAACAACAGATAACGCCTGCGGTAAAGCCGCAGGCGAGGAGTACCTGATGAGTCTGAAAATCGGCATACTCGCCACCGGCATTACGCCGGACGATTTGATTGATACCTACGGGTCCTACGCGGACATGTTCATGAAGCTGTTCGGGCAGGCCGGCTACGACTTCGACTACGAAACCTTTGATGTCCGGGACGATGTCTTTCCGGATTCGGCCGAATCCTGCGACGCCTGGATCATTACCGGCTCCAAGTCCAACGTCTACGAGAACACGCCGTGGATGGCCCGCCTGAAGAGCCTGATCCTCGAGATCTACAGCATCGGTCGCCCGATGGTTGGTATCTGCTTCGGTCACCAGATTATCGCCGAAGCCTTTGGTGCCGACGTTAACAAATACCCGGAAGGCTGGGGCGTTGGCCTGCACACCTATCAGTTGGAAAAGACTGTACCGGAACTGGACGGCCTGCAAGGGCAGTTCACCCTGAACGCCATGCATCAGGACCAGGTGCTGACCAAGCCGAAGCAGGCCGAAGTCGTCGCCTTTTCGTCATTCTGCCCCTTTGCCGCACTCCAGTACGACAATCGCATCCTGACCCTGCAGGCCCACCCCGAATTTAACGTGGATTTCGAATCCCGGTTGGTACAGTCGCGCCGTGACAATCCGATTCCGCCGGCAGCGGCAGATGAAGCGTTGGCAGGCCTCAACGACGAGTCCGCCGACACGGATTCCCTGCAGGTCGCGCGATGGATGGCCTCATTTCTCCAGCAGGGGTGAACCGGTAAGGTTCTAATCCCGTCCCATATCGACCGGCGCCAAGCGCCGGTCTTTTTTTGCAGGCACAAAAAAGCCGGGCGAGGCATAAGCGCCTGGCCCGGCTGTGGAGATCGCCGCCTCAGGCGATCATGTAACCCATCACGATGAAGGATACGAATGCCATGATCGCGCCTATCGTGGCGTAGGGGATCTGGGTCAGGGCGTGCTGCATCGGTGTACAGCCGGAGCCCGTGGATGACAGCACCGTAGAGTCACTGAAGAAGCAGGCGTGGCTACCGAACGCAGACGCGGAGAGCAGGGCGCCCACAGTCAGCGGCATGGACATATCCATGGCCTGGGCCATCGGGATTACGATGGGCAGCGATACCACAAACACACCCCAGCTTGAACCGGTGGAGAACACCACCGCAGCCATGGTGGCAAACACCACTGCCGGGAGCAGCTCCGGAGAGAGATACGGTGTAATGGTTTCGATGATATAGGGAGTCATGCCCAGTTCATCGTTGATGGCCTTGACCATGAAGCCGGCACACACCACGGCGATCGGATGCAGCATAACCTTGAAGCCATCCAGCATGGAGTCGGTCAGTTCGCCGAAGCTCATCAGCCGCTGGCAGAAGTACAGGATCATAGTGAAGATGGAAGCCACTAGCGCGCCCAGTAACAGGTCGATCTCGTAGTAGATGCTGGCGATAATCAGGACTGCCATCGGCAGCAGGAAGTTCATCAGTCCCACCATCGTGGAAGTACGACGAACGTTGCTGGTATCGAAACCCTGGTCCTCTAATCCGTCCGGGATCGGCTGGCCTTTACGGGCCCGTTCCTCGGCCTTTTTCATCGGGCCGAGATCCTTCAGTACACCCATGGCTACGAGGAAAACCACAATCAGTGCGGCCCAGCCGTAAGCCATGTAGGGAATCGAATCAATGTACAGCGACATGCCCTGGCCGTCAGGAACGGCGCCGTTTTCTTCCAGCAGAGCGCCGAAATAGACCGCCCAGGTGGAAATCGGAACCAGGATACAGACCGGAGCGGCGGTGGAATCCACCAGGAACGCCAGTTTTTCACGGGAGATCTTGAAGCGATCCGTCAGGGTCTTCATGGACGCGGATACAGCCAGCGAGTTCAAGTAGTCATCAATAAAGACCGCCAGGCCCAGGAAGGACGTGGTCAGCATGGTGCCGCGCTTGGTCTTTATACGCTTGGCCAGCACCTCGCCAAAACTCAGCACACTGCCGCCGCGTTCCAGCATATTGATCAGGCCGCCCATCATGCCGCAGACCAGTACAATCCAGGCGATGGTTTCGTTCTGGACCACGTTCATGGACAGATCACCCAGGCTGGTGAAAAGGTTGGTCGGGTCAATCAGGAGGGAACCGGCAATGATACCGGCGAAGATGGATTCGAGGGGACGCTTGGTTTTAACTGCGACCAGGACAATCAACAGGGAAGGCAGCAAGCTCAGTATACCGTACGAATCGCCCTCCACCTGCCAGGTCGACATATAGGCGAAGGCCGCGAGTATCGCTCCGTAGCCCAATATCGAATACAGGGGCCCCCAGCCGGGACGGTCCTTCAGACCATCGTTCATTGGCATGATCCCGCTATCAGTACTTATTGTGTTGTCAGTCATCATATTACCCGTCTCTTGTTTTTCATTGAAACCGCGGTGAGAGCAGTCACCGCGGAATTCGGGGGCAAGTGAGAAATCAAATGCCGAGCTGGTCGCGCAGGTTGTAGTACCAGGCCCCCATGGCGGTCAGCGGAATCCGCATGGCCCGTCCGCCGGGGAAGGAGTACTGGGGCAGGCCGGCGAAGATATCGAATCGTTCTGCCTGGCCCTGGATAGCGTCACTGATCACCTTGCCCGCCAAATGGGTGCAGGTGATGCCATGGCCGCTATAGCCTTGCGCGTAATAGATATTCCCGCCGATGCGGCCAAACTGGGGCAGACGCATCAGCGTGAGAAGGAAATTGCCCGTCCAGGCGTAGTCGATCTTCACCCCTTTCAGCTCCGGGAAGGTCTTGAGCATCTTGGGTACGATCAGGGATTCGACCTTTTCTGGCTCGCGGGCGCCGTAGGTGACGCCTCCGCCGTAGATCATCCGGCCGTCACCGGACAGGCGGAAGTAGTCGAGGAGGTAGTTGCAGTCCTCGACGCAATTGTCTTTGGGCAGCAGGCGCTGGCGTACATTCTCGGCCAGCGGCTCTGTGGTAATGATCTGCGTGCCGCAGGGTATGGCCTTGGATTCCAGCTTGGGCAACAGACCATTGAGGTAGGCGTTACCGGCAACCAACACATAGTCGGCCTCAACGCAGCCTTCCTCGGTGTGGACGACCGGTTTGTCGCCTTCGCGAATCCGCAGCGCGGCGGAGTTCTCATAGATGACGCCACCCAGAGATTCAACGGCCGCTGCTTCACCGAGTACCAGGTTCAGCGGATGGAAATGCCCGCCGCTGTGGTCGATCAGACCGCCGGTGTAGCGTTCGCTGCCGACGTGTTGCTGGATGGCGTTCTCATCGAGCAGCTCGAGCTGGTCATGGCCGTGGGCTTCCCAGAGCTTTTTCTTCTCGACCAGTCCATCGAATTGCTTGCTGTTGCAGGACGCAAAAATGCCGCCTTCCTTCAGGTCACACTGGATGTCGTACTGCTTCACGAAGCGCCGCAGGATACGACCGCCCTCGAAGGCCATCTGGCCCATTTCGGCACCGACTTTCTCGCCGTAGTTCCGTTCGATGAAGTCGATATCGCGGCTGTAGCTGTTGACGATCTGGCCGCCATTGCGGCCGGATGCGCCGAATCCAATGCGGCTGCCTTCCAGGACAACCACCTTGAACCCTTTTTCGGCGAGGTGGAGCGCTGTCGACATGCCGGTGAAGCCGGCGCCGATGACGCATACATCAGCCCTTACGTGCCCTTGCAGGGTGGGGCGTACCGCCTTGTCATTCGCCGACGCAGCGTAGTAGGAATTGGTATGAGACGTTGTTGGCACGGTGTTACTCCCGAAACATCATTGTGTCTTGACCGGCCTCCCGAAGGTTGGCCGATATAGTCTTGTCTTGGGATACAACGTTACGGAGAAGTGACAATCCTGGGATATACCCCCCTGGGTATATTTTGGGAGGGTAACCATTGCAGAGCTGAACCACTGCGGCGCATGGAATGGGTTTTGGGGTAGGGCGGGGAGATGATGCGCGTCTGGCGATGATCCGCGCGGGAGCCTATATTGGCTTGACGGCAATACTAGCGATAGGTTTTCAGTGTATGCCGGAAGCATGGTACTTTCGAACCACAAGATGTTGTTGATTAAAATCAGAAAATCCAGACTGGCGAGTAGACTTTATGAACGTAGTGATCATCGGCGCAGGGATTATGGGAACCACTTTTGCCACCTTGGCAAAAGAGATGGCACCGGATATGGATATCACCATCCTGGAGAGGTTGGACCGCGCTGGGGCGGGAAACTCATGGGCATTCAACAACGCCGGTACGGGACATGAAGCGAACTGTGAGCTTAACTATACCCCCGTGGATGAAGAGGTCATTTCGGTCGAAAAAGCGCTGAAGATCCACGCCCAGTTCAACGTTGCCAAGCAGTTCTGGGCTTACCTGATCAAAAAGGGCGCCATCAAGGACCCTCAAACTTTTATTCACCAAACCAAAC
Organism: Marinobacter alkalisoli; assembly: GCF_045449855.1. NCBI lineage: Bacteria > Pseudomonadati > Pseudomonadota > Gammaproteobacteria > Pseudomonadales > Marinobacteraceae > Marinobacter > Marinobacter alkalisoli. The sequence goes on from NZ_JBJJLC010000004.1 coordinate 21,056, forward strand.
ACTGCACCATTGTTTCTGAACCTTCAATCGAAGAGCTGCAATTGCGATTCAAGGAAATGTCCGCTCATCATTTTTTCGAGCACATGCGTTACTCGGAAGACTTCGACGAAATAAAAAGCTGGATTCCCTACACCATGGAAGAACGCCCTCGCCATGAAAAAATGGCGGCTACTATCATTGAAACAGGTACGGACGTTAACTTTGGTGCGCTAACGGAGCAAATGGCGACGCATGCGGTGCAAGACCTGGGCGTTAAAATCGAATACGGCACCCATGTTAAGCGCGTGCACCGGAGCCCGACCGGGCGTTGGGTTATTGAGGCAGACAGGAAAGGGGATTCGGTTCAGCATAGGGCGGATGTGCTCTTTGTCGGCGCCGGTGGGGGCGCTTTCCCGCTGTTGAAGAAAAGTCACTTGCCGTTCCGCAGCAGATTCGCCGGCTTTCCCGTGGGCGGGCGGTTTTTGCAGGCTCCGATCAGTGAAGAGCAAGCCGAGTATTATCGCGCCAAAACCTACGGCAAGGCGAAAGTGGGGGCTCCTCCCATGTCCGTGCCCCATCTGGATTTGCGGGCAGTGAATGGTAAGCACTATTTACTGTTCGGTCCCTTTGCATCCTTTAAACCGGTTCTCGAAAAAGGCCGTGGGCTTTTTGATTACCTCACTTCCATTCGCCTGCATGATATCCCGGCTTTGCTGGACGTCGCCAGGGACCACTTCCCGTTAGTCAAGTACCTGATTTCAGAGACGTTTAAAGGCAGAAAGAGCATGTTCGATGAGCTTGAGAACTTTGCTCCCGGCCTGAGTAAAAAGTTTGACTGGAAACCGGTTCAGGCCGGCCAACGAGTACAGATCATCAAAGACGGGGATCTGCAGATGGGTACGGAAATCCTCGTGTCCTCGGATAAAACTTACGGAACCTTACTGGGGGCATCGCCGGGGGCGTCGGTTTCGCCCGAGGTTATGTTGCGCTGCCTGGAGCAATTATTACCGGCTATTTTTTCCAAAGAGGAAGCCAACAAAAAGAAGAAGGAGATGTTTCCTGAGGATGACCTGGATGCATTGATCAATAATCCTGATCGTTACCGGGAGATTCGTGATTCAGTCAACAAACAGTTGGGGATAAAAACGACATAGCCATCGTCGCCGACGGCGATAGGCTACTTGACCGATCCTTATCGTCGGCCTTTACTTGAGGCAACGGACCTGCCGGCAGGCGTCATTCTACCTGGCGGTGCCGCACAGAATTCCAGTACCGGTGGTTGGCCATTGATGGCCACGGGCAATACCCATAACCAGGGAATGCCGCCATGTCATACGCAGAACCGTTTTACCCGGCCCCAGGCGGGGAACTCAGTGCGCTGGAATACTCGCTGGAAGCCTTCAGGAACGTTCGAGCCATTACGGAACAGTTGTGCAGCCCCCTGGAAACGGAAGATTACGTCATCCAGAGCATGGACGATGTCAGTCCGCCAAAATGGCATTTGGCCCACGTTACCTGGTTCTTCGAGGCTTTTCTGCTCAAGCCGTTTCTGAGGGGGTATGTACCCCTGAACGAGACTTATGATCACCTGTTCAATTCCTACTACGAAACCCACAGCAATCCCTTTCCGCGGCCCCACCGAGGCCTGCTGTCCCGGCCGACCGTAGCAGAGATCTATCGTTACCGGCATTACGTGGACGAAGCCATAGGGCGGCTGCTGAACAACCCGCCGTCGCAACATCGCCACACCATTGCAGAACGAGTCTGTCTGGGTATCCACCATGAACAGCAGCACCAGGAACTGCTGGCCATGGACATCAAGCACATCCTGGCCCAGAACCCGCTGCGCCCCGTCTACAGTAAACGCCTTCAGGCCCCGCCAGGGCGTAAACCGGTGCCCATGCGTTGGCGGATCTATGAAGGCGGGCTGGTATCCATCGGCGTGGAGCCGGACAGCGTGGGGTTTGCCTTTGACAATGAACGGCCGGCCCATCGGCAGTACCTTGAACCCTTCGAACTGGCAACGCGGCCGGTGACCAACCGGGATTATATGGGTTTCATGGAGCAGGGCGGTTATCAGGATCCGGCCCTGTGGCTCGCGGACGGCTGGCACCTGATCCGGGAAAACGGCTGGACGGCGCCACTGTATTGGGCCAGGGAAGGGGACCGGTGGTACCACTTCACCCTCGCTGGCTGGCTCCCCGTGGACCCTGATGCGCCGGTCTGCCATGTCAGCTTTTACGAGGCGGATGCCTACACCCGCTGGGCGGGAGAACGCTTGCCCACTGAAGCGGAATGGGAGCATGCCGCAATCCACATCCGGAACTGGAAAGGCAACTTTGTTGAGAGCGGCTATTTGCAGCCTGTCGCCGCGGAGGCCTGTGCTACGAACAACCTGCGCGACCCGCCGTTACAGATGTTTGGCGATGTCTGGGAGTGGACAGGCAGCGCCTACCGGCCTTATCCGGGGTTCAGGACACTCTCCGGCAGCCTCGGCGAGTACAACGGCAAATTCATGTCCGGGCAGATGGTGCTCAGGGGAGGGTGCTGCGCCACTCCCGCCAGCCATATCCGACCCACGTACCGCAATTTCTTCCCCCCATCGGCGCGCTGGGCCTTTTCAGGGTTCAGACTTGCCAGAGAGGCTTCCCGGTGAACGTTGCAGAAATTCATTTTCACGATCAACTGTCTGAAGACAACTTCTCCACAATGGCGGAAGAAGTGCTCGCGGGACTGACCTCGAAGCCGAAGTACTGCTCCCCAAAATATCTTTATGATCAAAAAGGTTCAGAGCTTTTCGAGAAAATATGTGAACTTCCGGAGTATTATCCCACCCGCACCGAGGAAACTATTCTGGGTCACGCAATGTCCGAGATCGCGGCCTTGGCTGGCGAGGACGCAACCCTGGTGGAGTTCGGCAGCGGTGCAAGTCGCAAAGTGCGGCTGCTACTGGAATCCCTCTCGGTACAGCGTTACCTGGGTATCGACATATCCAGGGAGTTCCTGATCGACAGCACCCGACGTCTGGCGGCAGATTATCCCTGGCTGGAAGTCCACGCCGCCTGTGCCGACTTTACCCGGGGCGTAGCCCTGCCAGAGGCGATCGATCCCAATCGATTGGTGGGTTTCTTTCCCGGATCGAGTATCGGCAACTTTACCCCGGCAGCGGCAGAGGGCTTCCTCAACAGCCTGCATCGACTGCTGCCGCCGGGCAGTGGGCTGTTAATCGGCGTTGACCTGGTGAAGGACCATAAGACACTGGAAGCTGCCTACAACGACGCAGACGGCATTACCGCCGAGTTCAACCTGAACCTGCTGGACCGCTTTCAGCGGGAACTGGGGTTTGCCTTCCATCGGGAACGGTTCCGTCACCGGGCCTTCTTCAACGCAGAAGAATCACGGATCGAAATGCACCTGGACAGCCGGATCGCTCAGGTTCTGCAGTTGAAGGGTCAGACCATCCGTTTCCGCGAGGGCGAATCGATCCACACGGAGAACTCCTACAAATACTCGGTGCCGGGATTTCAGAGGCTGGCCGCGCGTGCCGGCTTCGCGAGCCGCGGGGCGTGGATTGATGAACAGGCGCTGTTCAGCGTGCATTACCTGACGGCATGCCCTGACCATATATGACGATTTCCCGGAACTGGCCTGACCAACTCAGGGGCCGGGCTATTAAAGTCGGTCCCGTCTTAGCGGAGGCAGGGTGAACACACAATTGCTGGTTGTGCCTGGGATTATCGTTCTCGTTATCGTGATGGTTGACGTTGCATGGACCACCCTTACTACGCAGGGGAGCGGACCAATTACCAGACTGATCACCATCGCCGTCGAGTGGGCCTCGGCAAAGGCCCATGCTGTGTTTGGTAATCGTGCCGTACTGGTTGCCGCGGGGCCTATCGCAATTGTGGCAGTAGGGTCTGCGTGGCTGCTCTCCTTATGGGCCGGATGGCTGCTTATTTTCAGCGCCTTCCCGGACGGAGTGATTGAGGCACAAAGCGAACAAACAGCGGGTTTAGTGGATCGCATTTATTTTGTTGGCTTCACCTTGTCCACTCTGGGTATGGGTGATTTCAAGCCGGGCGGAGATGTAACACGTCTTTTAACGGCGCTGGCAGCGTTTAACGGGCTGGTCCTGGTCACCCTGATTATTACTTATGCGGTGCCGTTGGTTCAGGGTGCTGTTGCGCGGAGAAAGCTGGCGTTCTCGATTTCTTTATTGGGCAGTAGCCCTCAGGAAATGGTTTGGCGAGCCTGGCAGAACAAGAATACCCAAGGGTTTGAAAACGCGCTTGGGCAAGTTTCCTCGGACTTGATTCAGTGTTCTGAACAACGGTTGGCTTATCCGCTGCTTGATCTGTTTCATTGCAAGCAAAGCCGCTTCTCCCTTGGTGTTCAGTTGGGCCGCCTGGACGATGCACTCAGCCTGCTGACAGAGGGATTGCAACCAAACTACCGGTGGAATTCGTTTACGGTGGGAAATATTCGAGAAGTTGTCTCCCATTATCTGAACAGGTTTGAGAAAAGGAGCAACAACGGTCACTTAGACATGCCACCTTTGCCTGCCATTGGCCTCCTCAAAAGCAAGAATGTTCCACTGGCGGATAATCAGGATGATGCGTTCGATCATCTGAAAAACCGCCGGGTGCGTTTGCACAGGCTCGTTCGCCGGGAAGGTTGGAAATGGTCTGCAGTTGAAGCTGAAGACCAGGCAGACGAGCTCAGTCCGTGAAGACCAGGAAGTTCTATACCTTGGAGGATCGATCAAATGCCTTACAACAGTAATGCTGAGTTGCCGGACAACGTACGCAACAACCTGCCATCTCATGCCCAGGAAATTTACCGGAAGGCCTTTAATTCGGCCTGGGAGGAATACCGCAAGCCGGAAGATCGCCGCGGCGATTCAGACCGGGAGGAAACCGCTCACAAGGTGGCCTGGTCTGCAGTGAAAAAGGAGTATCACAAGGATGGCGAGAAATGGGTAAGGGATAAGTCCTGACACACCAGTCAAGTAAGCATCCGTAGAACACATCTCGAGACGGAGGCGCTTCAGCGTTAAGTGCCCCTAATTGTGTGGGCAACCGTACATACTCCGCTGTCACCAAGCGCTAGTCTTTTCTCATCGCTCGACTTTATTGCCAGCCAGAATCTCACGACAGGAAAATTTCGCGTTCTTCCGCCTCTCAGCAAAGCAGGGCCTGTGAGGCGAGATATCCCGTGTAGTGGCACGGGAGATGCCCTGTGCCCTTGCGTCTCAGGAGAAATGCCATGGAACCAAACGATCCGAATACACATCAGGGAAGAGGTGCGCAACAGGCGGGCGCACCTAGTAGTGAAGACAGTTTCAACCCGGGCAGTAAAACCGATTCCACTGCAGGCAGTGCAAGTGAGCTTGGTAGTGAAGCTAGAAAAGCCGCTCAGGCCAAGGCTGAGGAAGGCGCTGATACCGCTAAAAGGAATTTTTCCAGTACTGCCAGTCACGGCGCTGAAGCGTTGGGCCGCGCAGCGGACAGTCTCCGGGACCAGGGTGAAGAAACACTGGCTCAGGCAACTACCTCTATTGCGTCCGGGCTATCTGAATATGCCGAACGCCTTGAAAAACGCACTGCCGAGGATTTGATCCAGGATCTGGTGCGCCTGGCCCGCCAGAATCCGACGCTCTTTGTGCTTGGCAGTGTAGGTATTGGGCTCGCTTTGAGCAGGTTCCTCAAAGCCTCCTCAAGATTGTCTGATGGACACAGCTAAGCAAACGAGTGCACTCATACAAGGGAATTCAGGAGGTTATCATGGCTGATACCGATGCCGCTCAGAATGAAAATTTCGATCTTTCCGGTGCGAATCGTGACAGTCAATCTGCCACTCAGCCCGAGGAAAAAGCGCGTTTTTACGACCTGGTTCGACATCTGATCGACGATCTTGCGCTTCTTTTCCGCAAGGAGCTGGCTCTGGCTGGCTCGGAAGTTTCCCAATCACTTAACGATACCAAAAAAGGCGTCTCCGGCCTGATCAGCGGAGTGGTGGTATTGAATTCCGGTTATCTGTTCTTGCTTGCTGCCGCGACTTTGGGGCTCGGGCAGGTTATGGAGCTTTGGTTGGCCGCCCTGATTGTTGGTGGTGTGGTGACGATTATAGGGCTGATCATGGTAACAGCGGGCAAGAAGAAGCTGGAACCGTCCAGTTTGAAACTGACGCGCACCATGGACAGCGTCCGGAAAGACAAGGAAACCGTTAAAGGACATGCGTTATGAATACAGCAAAAGAGCAATTCAAAAACGACCTGCAAAAGGATCCTGAAGATCTGGAGCGTGAGGCTGACAGTGTACGTGAAGATATCGAGGGTACAGTTGACGAGCTGATGCAGCAGTTTTCTCCCAGCGAACTGCTCAATCGGGGAATCTCCCTTTTGCAGAGCAAAGGTAATTATGACTTCCTTCGCAATCTCTCCAGACAGGTGGAAAATAATCCGATTCCAACAATCCTTGCGGGGGTAAGCCTGATCTGGCTGATGACCGCGTCGAAGCAGCCGTCGGTACATCGGGGAGATCGGGGAGATCGGGGAGAGAGTGTGACTGACACGATCGGAAAAAAAGCAGGTGCTACTCGCGAGAAGCTGTCTTCAGCAACCAGCAGCCTCCGCTCGTCTTCTCATGATGCCGCCGAGCGTACCCGGGAAGCTGGCCACCGAGTGGCCGCGGGTGCCAGTGATGCCATGCACCGGGTAAGCGACGCCAGCCGACACACTGCCGAAAGCGCACGTAGTGGCCTCCGCAATGCGCGCGAAGGATATACCCAAATGTTACGTGACCAACCCTTGTTGGTTGGGGTTCTGGCAGTGGCAGCCGGCGCTGCCCTGGGAGCCCTCCTGCCACGGACCTCGGTGGAAGATCGCGTGATGGGAGAACTGAGCGACAGGGAAACAGACGCTTTCAAGGAGAAAGCAGAGGAAAAACTGCAAGAAGCGCAGGGAAAGGCTGCCCCGGAAAGCGCAGACGACAATGATGTGTCATCGGGCGGCGCGCCCTCACCGAAGGCTACAAACAAGCCTGAATCCGACTTCTCAGGCGGAGGGAACTCCCCGGCTGGAACAGACGCTAGCCAATCGGACCCCAAGCCACCCCAGCTGGATCCGACTTCAGCGGCAGCAGCTCGAGATTCCAGCAAGGCTCATCCTGGAACTGACTAGTGCCCATCCAGAAACTAACAACCAACTGATTTTCTTGTAGAAAATCTGAGAATAGATAAAAGTTCAGCAAATACAGGAGTTCACTATGATGCGCACACACTTGATTCGGGCAATGGGCATTTCCCTGGTCGCTGGATCCATGGCCTTCGGCCTGTCCGCCCACGCGGCCCAGGGACTTTATTCAGCGGATGACTTGATGGACGCAGACGTCCACGACAGCAGCGGTGAGGAGGTCGGCGAAGTGGAGAACATACTCATGGACGACAACATGTCCGTCCACGCACTGGTGATCAAGACCGGTGACGTGCTGGGTATGGGTGGCCGTGATGTAGTAGCCGAGCGCGGCACCTTTACTTTGCGAATGAAAGACGGCGGCAACAACGAGTTTGACGACCAGGATTACGAAGTCCATATGGAAGCGACCCAGGATGAAATCAAGGCGTTACCGGAATACGATGAAAGCTGGTGGAACCAGACCAGTGACGCTATGAGTCAGGCCTGGGAAAACACCAAGGAAACCAGCCGCAGCGCCTGGGAGGACACCAAGGAGGCCACCTCCTCCGCCTGGCAGAACATCAAGCAGGGTGTGAAGAGTATGTCTGATGACGCAGAGGACGAAGTTGAAAACTGATCCGTAAGGGGGAGTTTGGCTCCCCCGTTGTTCTCGTCTGTCCGGGGTTTGCGCTAGCCAGATTCTTTTGCTGCCTCTATTGCTTGCCCTTGGACGACCAAACAAAATACTAAATCCGCCTCACGATAGATCAGATACTTGGCTGCTCATTTCCACCCAAAGTGCTAAATTCGTTGTCCGACTCAATCAATCGGATTTCCCCCACTCTGGAGGGACCTGGTACGGGGGGCACGCTCCCTGCCATCAGCTTTTCAATGCATCATCCAGATCGGTATCTTTGCGTGACCAACCATATGTCGCGTCACCCCGCCAAAGATTTGCTCGTGAACCCTTCTGTGGGTATAGGCGCCCATAACGATAAGATCGGATCCAATAGAATCTGAAAGTTGCAGGAGGCTTTCACCCGCAGCGAGGCGATGGCTGTCAAAATGTTTGCCAACGGCTTCTACGCCGTGATGTGCCAGGTATTGAGTGAGTTGGTCAATGCCGGGTTTGCGAACGGCAGAGCGATTACTACATCCAACGATAACTTCCTTCGCTTGTTTCAGTGCTGGAAGCGCGCTCGTCACAGCGCGCGCACTTTCAGTACTACCATTCCAGGCAATCAGAACTCGATCGGTGCAAAAAGTCGTCAAGGTACGAGGTACTAAAAGCACGGGTTTTCCGCTGTGCATGATTGCGGCTTCGAAGGTCGATGTTGGGTTTCCGGATTTGGGCTGGGGGACGATAATCAGATCACTGACTTTGCCCCGCTCGGCCACAAGCTCACTGCGTAGGCCATTGATCTCACGCCAGTAAGCTGTTGGGCCACGATGGGAGAACCGTTCACTATGAAGAATATGTTGTTGCTCGCATAGCGACAGGAATAATTGTTTCAGCTCGGAAGCTTCAGTAACCGAGTACTTTTGAGCCAACGTTTCCAGCTCACGCAGCAAATTCTGTGGCATGCGTCGTACGATGACCTCGTCAGGAATAAACTGGCGTGGATTCAGGGTTGCGTGAAGCACTTCCAGATGAGCATCGAAATGGGCTGCCACTGATAATGCGCTGAGCATTCGTTCTTTTTCCTGGCCGCTGCTGGACAGCGGCATAAGGAGCGATTTTGGTATGGACATGTTGTTCTCCAGATTCAGATCCGACGAATTTTGCAAAGGCTGTCAGCCAAGCGGCCAAGGTAATTCAACAGCGCTTTGTAGAAGTCCATGTGGCAGATCCAAAACGAGCATGTGCGCCAAGCTGGCCATGAAAACCACAATCGTGGAAGTTAGAACGGCGGTCCTCATCAGCGTGGTTCTGGCTTTGACAAGCAAGAAGGCAACAAAAAATCCGATGATGGATATCAGGAATCCGAGCAGGTAACAGCTAATCACCAATCCTGTAATCCAGTAGAGATAGTGGAAGAGGCTGGCGATACCCTGGTCACCTATGTGCCCCTCGATGACTTCTTTATCGTGGTTGACCGGATCTTCAACACGTCCTGTTGCCAGCTTGAAAAGTACGGCGCCACTTATTACCAGCATGACAGCGCATAGGGATGCAGTGAACACGCTACCAAGAAACGATTGCTGCAAAGAGTCGTAGAGTCCATAACCGAACGTAACGAACACTCCCGCAGCGAACAAAGCCTGTGGCAGTAAATTGGTAGCACGCACTGGTTGTGAGCTGGTGCGTTCTTGTCTTTCGTTCATGACCGCTTTGTTTTTCGAGTTCCCGGACGCATGGCGCGCGGCGAAGTAAATGGAGATCAGGGTAAGAGCCCCGATGACAAGCACGCCCGGCTTGGTCAGGAATTCCCACCCGTCGAACTGGACCGCTTGATAGAGGTAGGTTTCCATACCACTCGCCAGAACGAAGCCAATCAGGAAGGCAGGTCGCGGCCAATCGAATCGCTTCATCAGAACGCCGAGGGCTCCTATTCCTACCAGTGCCACCAGGTCATTCAGATCACGTGTCGCCTGAAATGCGGCGAAGCAAATAATAGTGATCATGAATGGTGCCATCAGGGCGTAAGGTATCGTCGTGATTCTCGCCACCCATTTCGAAAGGAGCAGGCAGGCACCGGCGCCAACCAGGTTCGCAAGAGCCAGGGACCATACGATAGTGTAGGTGATGTCGAGATTTGAGGTGACCATGGAGGGACCCGGCTCAATACCAATAAGCACCATCCCACCCAGGAACACGGCCATACTGCCCGACCCGGGGATACCGAATAGCAGCGTTGGGATTAACGCACCACCTTCCTTCGCATTGTTAGAGGATTCCGGCGCTATAACGCCGCGCACATCGCCATTTCCGAAGTTGTCCTTGTTCCTGGTGGTTTGCACCGCGTGACCGTATGAAATCCAGTCAACAACACTTCCTCCAAGGCCGGGAAGAGCACCAACGATACACCCCAGAACGGCACATCGTAACGCGAGCCATTTGTTTCTTATCAGGTCACGGACACCTGATAACCAACCCTTGCCCAGTTCGGAAGCCTCTGAGATGGCGCGATTTTGTCGTAACAAATCGACAATTTCCGGTAAAGCAAAAATACCGAGGCCAACAACCACCAGAGGAAGGCCATCCATCAGGTAAAAGTTACCGAAAGTCATCCGGTACTCGCCCGTCGCCGGTGCACTGCCAACACTCCCAAGAAGCAAACCAATTCCACAGGCTCCCAGCCCCTTAAGCAGGCTATTACCAGCCAGTACACCAACCATGCTCAAACCTAGCAACGTCAGCATGAATAATTCGGCTGAGCCAAACGCGAGAATCACTGGGCGGGCTATAAGAACAAAGCCTGTAAGGACGAGGGCGCCAAAAACCCCGCCAAAAAGTGAAGAAGAAAACGCTGCCGCCAATGCCCGGGCAGCCTCTCCACGCTTCGCCATCGGGAAGCCGTCAAGAACCGTTGCCTGTGAGCCGCTGGAGCCCGGTATCCCCATCAGTACGGATGTGAAGGTATCGGATGTCGGGATCACTGCGACCAGACCGATCAGCATTGCAAGAGCGGTGGTTGGCTCCATGCCATAAAGGAAAGGAAGAAGTAGCGAAAGGCCTGCTATCCCTCCTAACCCCGGGAAAATGCCAATAGCGAGCCCCAGTGCTACACCACCGGCAAGATACAACAAGTGGGCGCCGGTAGTAGCCGTTGCCAGAGCAGACAGGAATGCGTCAATCATGATTCCTTACCTCAAGGTTGCGTTCGCGAGGCGGACCTCTTGGAGCCCGCCCGTGAAAGACAATTGCTGGAGAGTCGTTCAGAACCGAACGTGATAACGGGTGCTGAGCCAATCGCGGACCCACGCACGCTCGGATTCGTCCATGTCCAGTGCAACCTGAAAGGCCTTGGCGGCTTTCGCCTGAACGGCTTGCGGGTAATTTCCCAGAACCGCTTCGGCACGGCTCTTAAACTTTTCAGAGGCCACAGTGTCCTCAACCGCCTTGGCCCATGCTTCAATCACTTCTGGGTTGGTATCGCGTGGTAGGAATATCCCTTTCTGAGCGGCAAAACCGGCCACAAAGAAAGCCTTCCAGACTTTGAAAGCGGTGCCTTCTGGCTTGGTACCGTGAATCATTTCGTAGACTTCGGCAAAGTGAGGAAGATCCGGAAAGGTGGGATCACGTTGCAGGTTGCCGTCGTCATCGAGAACTCCCCAGGACATGATTGGTACTGCTTTTCCTTCCTCAACCAGGGGGGCTACTTTCTGCAAATAAGCGGAGGTTGTCTGATAGTCAACATTTACCTCACCTCGCTCAAATGCCAGCCGGCCAGCGCCACGGCCCTTCATGCCGAAGATTGCGTGAACATCAATATCCAGAATCTCTAGAGCGAGAAGGGGAACAAGATCGAGAGATGTAGCGCCCTGGCTGGCATACTTGATCGACTTGTCGCGAAGCTTGACCAGGTCTTCTGCGGAATCGATTCCCAGTTCCGGGCTCACATAGAACACGCCGCCAGTGGGGGAGGCCAGTACGGGGGTCCAGTTTTTGTAGTCGTAGTTCACCCGGCGATCACCCAACAGAAAAGGAAACTGGGTTGAGCCAGAGGTACCCAGAACCTCAAGACCGGTTGCTTCGGCGCGGCGATCGAAATAGTTGGCACCCTTTGTGGAACCACCTCCGGGAATGTTCTTTACGACAACAGGAGGCCGACCTGGCAAATTCTCAGAGATCAACGGTGCAAAAAAACGGGCCCAGGTGTCGGAACCGCCGCCTTCTTTAAACGGAACAACCCATTCAACCCTTTCGTCAGCGAAGTTAACATTGGCTTGTACCGATGCTGCGGTGCCAAGGGTCAATGAAATGGCAGCAATGACAGTGATGCTTTTCATTGCTTTGATCCACGAACGTTGTTTTGTTGGTTGGTTCATAATGATCCTCTCTATTCTGTATTGCTTTGTTTTTGTCTTTGGTGCCGGCTACTGTCGAGAGTCATAACCGGACTTGCTTTCTAATGTAGGGAGTCAACCTGTCAGCAACCTGTCATCAAAAAGGCTTGTTGGCGTATTCGCTTGATTGCTTATGGGCGCTTGTTAACAGGCCTGGCTTCTCGAGTAGGACCAGATGTGAGAAGACACATAGAGATCACCTTGAAATAGCTTACGGGCGGTTCGAATCAGTCCGGCTCGCTGAATTTGAGGGCCGGTCGTCGTATAGTTAACTTCAAGTGCCAGATCGATCTTTCCGCTCGGGTGTTCAATCTGAATGACCTGTTTTTCTCCCTCCGGACGGACGACCAATTCGTCAGTAATAGAGCCGGGGAGGGCAACAGAGCTTGCGACACAGATGGCACCGGTCACCGCATGAGCGCCGTGACAGCTGTGGGGGACAAAATAACGGGAGGTAATGGTTCCGCCATGGCGCGGCCTGGACAAAAGAGCTACCTTTGGAATGACTTTGCCTGTTGCATCCCCAAGCCCCATTTTCCAGGATGCCTCCTGCCGGATCGCTTCGATTCGACGCAGTAATTCGGTATCACCATCAAGCTCTTCTTTGGACTCGTCACCTCGCTTGCCCAGCGATGACGCTGAAATGAGCACCATCGGCACGGCCGCATCGATGCAACTCACTTCTATGCCGTCAATGCGGTCTCTTAGCTTGCCGGTAGGCAACAGCTGTCCTGTCTTGCTTCCTGCGACGTTGAGGAAATTGAGCAGAATTGGCGCCGCGGTACCTTCGACCCCATCGATGGAAGCATCACCGTCATACTCGACGATTCCGTTGGGCGTCTTTACTACAGCCTCGATAAAGGAATTCGTGTTGATATTCCGTATGCGCACCAATGTTTCTTCAACATCGGCGGGTACCAGCCCCTTTTCTATGGCAAAAGGCCCGACCCCTGAGAGAATGTTTCCGCAGGATGGTGATGTATCAACGATAGATTCCTCAACAGAAACCTGGGCAAACAGAAAGTCGACATCTGCATCTGGGTGCTGTGATTGCGATACGATTGCTACTTTGCTTGTCAGGCTGGAACCGCCGCCAATACCATTGATCTGTAGAGCGTTCCCCGATCCCATTGCAGCAAGGATGACCCGCTCCTGGGTTGCTCTGTCGTCCGGTAGATCAATTGCCAGGAAATAAGGTCCTCGCGACGTACCTCCCCGCATCATGGTGCAGGGAATTGCAGTTTGATTGGGCATTATTTTTCTCCTGTTTGGAGTGGGCTTATCTCAGCCAGATGGGCTGAGCTTCGGAGCCTGGACGGAATAAAAAGACCGATAGCGACGCACCGTCTGGAACACCGCTACCGGCGAATGACAATCAGTTGGTACTCAATATCGCAACGTGTTCGAGCTCATCGGATTGTTCTGCCCCGTTCGAATCTGAGGCCGCTAACTGGATTTGGTTGGAATGGGGAATGACCGAGGGAACGAGCTTCGTAATTTCGGATGTGGACATTGTTTTTGTTACAAACATGGGTATCGCTCCTGACCGCTGTAGCTGTCTAATTGATCAGTTCAAGAGGAGGCGCATTAACGAGCGCGATAAGATCAATTTAATGCGCCAAACTGTCATCAACCTGTCACCAGTTGAGATGTGGAGGCTTTATTGAAATAAAGAGGAAGGAAATCCAATAAAAACAGTCAAACAGTGACTCTCCGGCCACTGTTTGAACGGGTGGGATAATTAAAAATTGAATGCGTAGGAATAATCCAGGTATACACGTATGTCTGTCTGGTCTGGTTTGACGCCGTCGATGCTGCCATCTTCGTCGGAAGTATAGTCATGCCAGATGGCTTTGAATTTGAGCCCTTTAATCCCCTGCACCTTGTAGCCGACAACGATTTCGCGCCAATCTTCATCAGCGCTACCCAGAGAGTCGTTTACCGAGTTTTCAGCATCCCATCCGTGGCCTGCCGCCACAGTGGTTTGCAGACCTGGAACGAAGTCTTTCCAGTCGTACTTGAGGGCTAACTTCGCTGCAGTTTCATTGGTGTTGGTGACATCTGGTCCAACGCGAGAACGCGTAGGGAACGGGTTGCTTCCGTGATCACCAGAAAAGTTATCTTCGATCCAGAGGTCGTCGAATTTCGACACAGCTGCCGTCAACTCTATGTTGTTAACTGCCCACTGCGCTTCAATATAGGCGCCTAGCCCATCGTTTTCGCTTTTGGTCACCCCGGCAACGCTGCCAGTTGCATCCTCATCATCCAGATCCCCGCCTTCAGCTCCGGTAACAAAGAGATCGCCGCTGTCGGAAGAGGTAAAGAGCCCGGCGGTCAGTTTCAGACTCGAACTGTCAAAACCTATCCTGTTACTGACTCTCAAACCAAGCTTGCTGAGATAATCTTTTGCGTTGAGGTATTCCACATCGGCGCGGAAAGATTCCAGGCTGTAGCCAAAGCCAACGACTGATACATAGTCAATGTCACCTTCAAGAGATTGGTCCGTGGCAAAACCTTCAAAGCTGTCGTTGGAACGTGGCGACCATTTGTCATAGACGGCGCCGTATAGGGAAAAGTTGTCGGTTATACGGAACTGAGTGTTTAAACCCTGGAAGGTATTTGGAACCGAGCGGCTTCCGGAGCTGCTTAGTAGCATTGACTTATGGGTTTGCCTGCCAAGTTTGATAGCAAGTTTGTCCAAGGGAGTAAGCGTTACAAATGCCTGTCCCAGTACTGCAAAACCCTGGTTTTCCCCATCCTTGACGGTCAATACGTCTTCCTTGATTAGCCCTCCGGAGTGAAGATCCTCGACAAAGTAGGGGGAGACCCCGAATCCGATCCAGTCGCCAAACGCTGGGGTGGTCCAGTCTGCAGTGATTGCAAACGCTGACTGGGTTCGATCTTTGTCGGGATCCTCGTACTCCCTATCGAAATGAACGAGTCGACTTTTGGTTTTTAACTGGTAAGTGTTGTCTGTGTCAGCCGCCATAGCCTGGCCTGCGGCCAAAGCTGTAATAATACCCGTGCCTATCCACTTGGTGGTTTTTGTTTTTAACATCAGGGTCCCCTTTTGAATTGGTGTTTTTGTTGCCGGAATCTGAATATTCCGGATAACACACCCTAAAGAAGGAACCTGTCATCAACCTGTCATCCGATGGCTTTGTCTCAACCAGCAATGGCGCATTTGTTAGGCTGCTCGTTGTCCAGACGAATGCGAGCTTTTTGCGCTGCTTGTATATGTTCTCTTGCAGCCCTCTCAGCGGCTGCACCATCGCGATTTTCAATGGCTTGAACGATAGCAGCGTGTTCTGTCAGCGCGATTTGAGGTCTGCTGTGCAACATGTACGTGGTTGGTCCGAGTAATGCCATGGCATCTCTCAAACTATTAAGGGATTTGAGCAGGTAGCGATTATGGGCAGCGAGGTAGATCGCGTTGTGAAATGCACGGTTTTTAATCGCCTGCTCCGCTGGATCGTGTTGTGCGCTATATTCCTGGTCCAGCAACTCGCGAAGGTTGTACACCTCCGCATCCGAACACTGTTGAGCAGCCAGACGCGCAGCGGTGCCCTCAAGCACCTCGCGCATCTGATAAAGCTCCATAATCGCCTGTAAATCCAGCCGGGCAACTATCATGCCCCTGCGCGGAGCGGTGCATATCAACCCCTCTGATTCGAGGCGCTTCAACGCTTCCCGAACGGGCGTCCGGCTTATTCCAAACCAACTGGCCAGTTCAGCCTCAAGAATACGCCCACCCGGTTTGAGGCTTCCCTGGGTAATGGCTTGCAACAACATTTGATAGGCATGCTCTGCACGGGACATGGTAGTGTTCCTTTCCTAACCGTTGGCTTTCATCTGTTCGTCCCTGACCAGCGCTGCCAGCCTGTAGAACCCATGCACCATTTTTGAAAACGGTATGAGTACAAAGAACGCAAGCACGGTACCCAAATGCAGAGCCAGCAGCTCTGGCAACCAGGCACTATTGGCTAAGGCGTATAGCAACAGCCCGGTGCTGCTTACACTGAATAGCAGAAGAATAAAGCCCATTTCTCCGCCCCAGACATGTTGAGCAGATAATTCCGGGTCTGCTTTCGTTTTCAGGTAAGCCAGGCCGAGAGTACCTATGCAGAGTAAAATGCCGCCACTTAAACCCAATAGCTTCGGAACAGAAAACAGGCTGTAGGGGGCAGGCAGGTCAAGCGCGTAATGCATGATCGTTCCAGCGCTGGTCGCTGCGAAGCAAAGTAAAAAACCATACATTGTTGCCTGGTGATAAAGTCGGCGTTTATGTGAAAAGCGATCTTCATCTTCAAAATTGCAACCATCACCATGGCCCGCAGCGAGATTTTTCATAGTTGAAACCGCACCCATGGCTGCGTGAAGGTGCCTGAACGTAATTCTGCTACCACCAATGCTTCGCCAGTATCGACGAAGTCCGACAGCCACGGAGATCAGTGGCAAAATAAACGCCGGAAGGAACAGTGCCACCATGACGTTATGCGGCAGTACGGCATAGAAACCCGCTCCATCACCACCCGACTGCCATTGCGCAAGCCAGAGTAGAAGAGCGAAAGCCAGCGAGGTGATCACTGCGATTGCTGCTCCACTGCGGTGAAACAGGCGAGCCAGCCATTTAGGCGATGCGTTTTCCTGCCAGACCTGTTGGCGTACTTCTGCAAGGGCCGCCGGGACATTTATTGCAAACTCGTGAGGTGCCGTGTACTGACACGCATAGTGACAAGCACGGCAGTTGTGGCAAAGGTTCGCCAGCTGCTGGAGCTCGCCATCTTCAAGTTCACGTTGCCGATGTAGGGCAGGGAAGACTGAGCAATAGCTTTCGCAGTATCGGCAGGCGTTGCATATCTGAAACTGGCGACGTGCTTCTTCAAGGGCCTGGTTTTGTATAGGTTCGTCATTCGTCTGAATATTAACTACTTCAATTGGTTGCATAACGTGCTGCCTCCTCGCCGGCAATACGGCCGAATACGGTTCCGATGGTCATACCAAAACCAGCCAGGTAACCTTCGCCCAGAATGGATCCGGCCATGATCTCGCCCGCAGCCCAAAGGTTGTCGAGCGGACCCTGTTTGGTTTGAACTTTCGCGTTTTCATCCACTTTCAAACCGAGGTAGGTGAAAGTGACTCCGGTACGCAGGCTATACCCGTAGTAGGGTGGGCTATCGAGAGGGCGTGCCCAGTTGGTTTTCGCAGGTGTAAGGCCTTCCGTTGAGAGGCCGTCCAGTTCAGTAGGATGGAAGTCCCCGCCAACACAGGCGTTGTTGAATTCGTCAACCGTTTCCCGCAATGCAGTAGGATCCAAATCCATCTTCAAGGCGAGCTCTTCTATACTCTCGGCTTTCAGCGGAGGAAATACCGAGGGCATGAAAAGGTTGATGGATTTACTATCAATGATCACATAACCAACCTGATTCGGCTGTGCCGCTACGAGCCGCCCCCAAATGGCGTAGCGCTTTGGCCAGACGTCTTCCCCTTCGTCGTAAAAACGCTCTGCCTTTTCATTGACAACAATAGAGAAGGGCACACAGTCGAGACGGGTAACTATTCCACCATCGAACTTGGGCGCGCGACCGTCGATGGCCACAGCGTGGCATTGGGTTGGGTCGCCAACCTGCTCAGTCCCCTGATCGAGCAAATCACGCAACACAACGCCACGGTTGTATGGTGTGCCACGTATGAGGAAATTCTGGGCCGCAGGCCCCCAGGCGCGGGCGAGCCAGTCAAGATCAGCCTGAAATCCGCCGGAGGCCACAACGACAGCTTTTGGAGTAAGGCGCTCACGGCAACCGTTGTATGTGAATTCGACCGAGACAATAACGTTGTCCTGGCGCTCCAGATGAGTTACTTCAGCTTCGTAAAGAACATCAACCCCAAGGTTCTCGGCTACCCGATAGTACGCATTGACCAGCGATTTACCGCCACCCATAAAGAACGCATTTGTCCGTGACAGTGACAGGGTGCCGGACAAAGAGGGCTGAAAGTGAACCCCGTGTTCCTGCATCCATCGATAGCTCTTTTCAGTACCTCTTATCGCCAGCCGCGCCAACGTTTCATCGGTTTTACCTTTTGTGACCTTGAGTAAATCCTGAAAGTACTCTTCTTCGTCATACCGTCCTGTCAGAACCTCCATTGGCGTGTTGTGCATACAGCGAAAGTTACGGGTGTGGCGCGAATTGCCTCCTCGGTAGGTTTTGGGGGCACCCTCCAGTATCAGCACTCGTGCACCATGCTCCGCAGCAGTTATTGCGGCGCACAGTGCTGCATTGCCGCCACCGACGACCACCAAGTCATAATTCTTGTTGATGACTGACATGGTTTGTTTAACTCCTGTTTGTATACAAATGAATACACAGGAGCTAACGCTAACCGGTGAACCTGTCACCAGCCTGTCACAACACGAAAGACCTCTACGCTTTATAACGGGTACAGATTTTGTTCCTGAATTGGCCGCATGTGCTGTTAGTATAATAATTGAGGCAGGAACTAAAGTTCTTATCAATTCATATAAAACAATAAGATAGAGTAAATTCTTAATGCGATTATTGATTGTTGAGGACGATGAGATCCTTGGAGAGGCTCTCCACCGGCACGCCACTAAACAAGGTCATGGCGTTGATCTGGTAACAACAGGGAATACTGCAAATGAAATACTGAAACACACGGCCTACGACCTTGTGGTTCTGGACCTTAACCTGCCCGGCCTGGGTGGTGACCGGGTACTGGAAAACCTGCGCAGCCGGAAGACCGATACGCCCGTACTGATACTCACCGCCCGCGACCAGATTCATGACCGGATACAGCTTCTTGATCTTGGGGCAGACGATTACCTTACAAAACCGTTCGATTTTGGTGAGCTCGAAGCAAGAATCCGCGCGTTGCTCAGGCGTAGTCAGGGCCAAGCCGACAATACAATCATTTACGGTAACCTTGTCCTGGATCGCAGCGCTTGTACAGTCACGGTTGATCAGCAACCAATCGACCTTAAACAGAGAGAGTTCCGTTTACTGGAGATTTTTCTCAGTCATCTTGGACGCGTGTTGAGCAAAGAGGAGTTGCTTGATCATCTTTATTGTTTCGATGACTCCCCCAGTCCTAATGCAATTGAAACCTATGTGGCGCGGCTCAGAAAAAAACTTCAGAGCAGCACCGTAGAGATTCGAACACTTCGCGGATTGGGTTATTTGTTGGACAGGGACAATGGCTGAGCCGCTTAGCTACTCGATCAAGCAGCAACTTGCAACGATGACGATTGTACTGCTGTTCATATTGGCAGCAGTGAGCTACTGGGGCGCAAACAAATATGCCCAAAGAGCGGCCCAGTTATCCTACGACCGCCTGCTCACCGGCGCCGCATTTCAAATAGCGGAGAACATAAGGCTGCAAGACGGGCGGGTCTTGGTAGACCTGCCACGATCAGCCTTTGATACCCTCGCTCTCGCACCTAAAGATCGTGTCTTTTACGCGGTCGATATTGTTGGTGGCAATCACTTGACTGGTTATGAAGGGCTGCCTGAATCAAACAATCAGGAAACAGCTCCCAGCGCAGAAAGTTCAGTGGGCCAGCTGCCGGTGAGTTTCTTCGAGGCCACCTACAGCGATGAGCCAGTCCGCTTTGTCACGGTCGAGCGTGTACTGAAGGATCTGGGAGTTGCCAAAACAGTACGGGTTAAAATTGGCCAGACTTTGCTTGCTCGCAATGAGCTAGCTGACGGTATTAGCTGGCGGGCCCTACAGGCGGCGGGTGGATTCATTGTGGTGGCTCTGGTGCTGATAATGTTTGGTATATGGCTGATTCTCCGGCCCCTGAATAAGTTAAATGTCGCATTAAGCAAACGGTCACCCGTCGATCTGAAACCCCTTACTTTGAACGTGCCACAGGAAATACGTCCACTTCTGCAGACCATCAATCATTTCATGTTGCAGCTGGCGTCGACGTTGGACGGACTGAAAAGGTATACCGGAGAAGCCGCCCACCAGATTCGTACACCCCTGGCGGGCCTGAAATCACAGGCCCAAAATGCGCTGGCAGAACATGATCCCGAATTGCGTCAGGAGCAGATCAATCGTGTGGTTGAGTGCACAGACATGCTTTCCACTACGGTCAGCCAACTGTTGAGTCGGGCTCAGTTGGCACACCGTTTACGAAGTGAGTTGTTTGGTGACGTAGCGTTGGACAGCCTGATAGAAGAGGTCTGTCGAGAGATAGCTGTATCCGCGCTGCATCGTGGAGTAGAGGTAGCATACCTGGGGAAAACCAAGGTTGTTGTATTGGGTGACGCGTTTTCCCTTAAACAGATGCTCCGGAATATTATTGAAAACGCCATTCAGTACAGCCCTGAAAATAGCGTAGTTGAAGTGGATCTCCTGAGCGGCGAGGGTTCCGACGGCCCCATGCTCAGAGTCAGCGACAATGGCCCGGGAATATCTGAAGATGAACGGGAGCATGTTTTTGAGCAGTTCTATCGCAGCCCGAATAATCCGCGATCAGGAAGCGGGTTGGGGTTGGCGATAGCACAAGAAGTTGCAGCTCACCATGATGCCCACCTGCAACTCAAGGACAACTTCCCTCAGGGGCTCACAGTGGAAATTCATTTCCTTGGGGAAGCAAATCGATGAAGTGTCATAGACAGTTGGTGCTGCTATTAGCTCTTTGGGCCAGCCCGGTGGTTTCTGAAGACGTCTACCAATTACCGGCCATCGATCATGAAACGTCCGTGTTGCAAATATATGGCGCTGCAGATTTTTTAGTCTTTTGGCCCGTGTTGGCGGAGTTCCAGAATCGCCACCCTCATGTTTCAATCCGCTATTCAGAGTTTAATACACGCGTTCTCTATAAGAGCTATCTGGAAAGATTGCCTCGAAGCCCGGATCTCATGTTGAGTTCCGCAATGGATCTTCAGGTCAAACTGGTCAATGACGGACATGCGAGGCCACACAGGTCGGATCAGACCCAGGCTTTACCAAGGTGGGCCAACTGGCGTAACGAGGTCTTTGGGTTTACATACGAACCGGCGGTAATCGCTATCCACAATAAATTTCTCCCTGAAGATCAGCAGCCGGCAACTCGTTCAGAACTGCTTGATCTTATTCGTCAGGAGAGCGATCGACTGATGGGTAGGATAGGAACCTTTGATATTGAAAACGTTGGCGTAGGGTATCTAACCTGGGCGCACGATCGTCAGCAATCGGGTAGTTATGGGCGATTGCTTGAGGCCTTTGGCACACATCGCGCCCGACGTTTCCCGAGCAGTTCTTCCATGTTGAGAAACGTCAACTCCGGGGAAATTCTCATTGCCTACAACGTTCTCGGGTCTTATGCCAAATCCTGGGCCGAACAGTACCCCAATGTTTCTGTGGTGATGCCTGACGACTATACAACCCTGGTTATGCGCTCCGCTTTTATACCGAAAAGAGCCCCGAACCCGAAGATCGCCGGTCTCTTTCTGGATTTCCTGCTCTCTGTTGATGGCCAGCAGGTGCTAGCTGATAAGGCCGACCTGTTTCCAATTCGTGAAGAGGTGACGGGCGAATTACCTGCTCATTCATTGAGTCAGCAGCCGGATACCCATTTCCAGCCAATTCCCTTAAGCCTGTCATTATTGATGTATGCCGATCAGGCGAAGCGAGGCTTAATACTTGAGGAGTGGGAAGCAGCAATGAAAACGTTCGACTAATGTTCCGTGCTTCTTTCTATCATCGTATTCCAAAACGCCTTGCCAAGTTCGCTCAGTGGATTCTGGCGCAGGCGAATCAAGTGAATTGGCACGTCGTTTCTCGATGTGAAGTTCTCTATTTCCAACGGCACCAGATCTCGACACCTTAGTTCAGCTTCAACCATATGGAGCGGGATTCGCGCCCAGCCCATTCCACTGAGAATCAAAGCCTTTTTTACCTGATAATCTTTTACAAACCAGCGGCGACCGCCGGGAAGGATGTTGATGTTGTCGAGTGGCGAAAGCGAACCGGTATCAGCGACCAATATATGCGGTCGGTTACGAAGTGCGGCCTGTTTGATGATCTCTCCTTCGTCGTGATTGATAAATTCGGGTGAGGCAACCGTCACCATGGTGACCTTTCCGAATTCAACGAAATCGTAGCGGCTGTCCAGCCCGATATCCGGGCCAATTGCGACATCGGCTTTTTCCAGATGGAGCAGTTCCAGAATCCCGGACAAATGTTCGGTGGAAATTGTTAGCTGTAAGTCAGGATAGCCATCGCAGAATGCTTTTATTTCATTCAGCCTGGGTGGCAACGCACACATTGCGCTCATTGATATCGAAAGAGTAGGGGGCGCACCTTTAGCCAGATGATGACCTAAAGACTCCAGTTTTGTTACTTGCTTCAACAACCGCCTGGCTTCCTGGTAGAAGGCTTTCCCCTCGGCAGTCAGGACAGGGCGGTACCCCTCTCTGGTGAACAAAAGAAACCCGAACTCGTCTTCCAGGGCCGCGACTGCTGCACTGATTGTTGGCTGAGTTTTATGAACGTGCGAAGCCGCCGAGCGGAAGCTTCCGTGTTCCACTACTGCGATAAATGCTTTGAGCTGATCGTTGGTCATGAAAGGTATTATCGATCATGTTGAAAGCAATTAATAGTTATCTTCTTTTCATTTGTCTGGCTAGCATAAAGTTCTCCCAAAGCTCATAACTTCAACCATCCACGAAGGAGGACTGGTGGAGAGCGCAACATTTATTTTGCTGGCAGCGGCATTCATCACCGGCTTTTCCAAGTTCTCCGTCGGTGGTATGGGCATGCTTATAGTGCCGATTCTGATGTTAGCGTACCCCGGACCAGAAGCACTGGGCATCCTGGTTCCTATTTATATACTCGCCGACCTTATAGCTGTTTCCATTTACCGGAAGTCCGTGAACTGGATGGTGCTACTTCGCTTGTTACCTTTGCAGATATTCGGGATGGGGGTAGGGGCGTGGTTCTTGGCAGGTATGAATGCGGATCAATTTGCGCTGTTAATCGGGTTAAGTATCGTGGGAATGCTGCTTCTTGGCATTTGGCTGGACCATCATGAAGCAACATTTATGAGGCATCCATTCACTGCAAAGGTTATTGGCTTGGTTACCGGCGTCATTAGCATGACAGCCAGCGCAGCCGGGCCCATGCTCAGCCTGTATATGATGGAACAGCGATTAGAAAAGGAATCCTATGTGAGCGCCCGGGCGTGGCTGTTTCTGGTAATCGACCTGGCTAAGGTGCCGCTTCTATACAAACTGGGATTCCTGAACGCTGAAACCACATTGCTGGGGTTGCAGTCCATCCCGGCGATGCTGGTCGGTGGGTTCATTGGTTATCTACTGTTGAGGAAAATGCAGTTTCAACAGTTCAAATGGCTGATTCGAACGGTGGCCGCCATTGCTGCAGTTAAAATCTTCTTGTTTTAGAGAGGAATTTAGTCAGCTCCCAATCCCGTTTACTGGCAGGGAAGATTGGGATGAAGACGGTGTGTTTCTGCATGATTAACTACCGGATCAAGCCACCAAGACGCTGATCTTCCGCAAATGCGCTCGAAAGATATCGCATAACCAGTTTGATACGTTCAACGTGCCGCAGATCGGGATGGGTCAGTAGCCACAGATTTGATGTCTTCCCCGGCGGGAAAGCAAACAAGGCTTCCAGTTCCGGTCGCTGCTGGTCGTCCGGTAGGAGGGCCAGGCCATGACCGCTCTGGGCTAACCAGGACATGGCCACCAGGTCGTCGCTGCGGGCAGCGATGCATTGCGCCAGTGTGCGCTCCAGCCAGACAAATGCCGGTAGTCCCTGCATGCTGCCACTAGCGCCGATCAGTAGATGGTGCTGCAAGTCGTCCAATCCTGCCGGGAAGCCATGTTTTTCCCGGTAGGTGGGGCTGCCATAAACACTCCAGCCGATGGAACACACTTGCCGGCCAACCAGATGTTCAGGCGGCACATCCGTTACCCTGACGGCGATATCTGCTTGTCGGCTGTTCATGTTGACTTCCAGATTGCTGACCAGCAATTCGACCGTGATCTCCGGATAATCCTGGTTTAAATCGGCCAGATAATTCGGCAGGTATCGATAGGCAAGGTTATTGGGTGCGGTAATCCGGACTTTACCTTTTGGCTGCACGTCGCGACCCGCAATTCGACGCTCCATATCGTTAAAGGCACCGTCAACGCGATTGGCGATGTCTTTCAATTCCTCGCCCAGGGGAGTTAGCGCGTAACCGCCAGGCAGGCGTTCAAACAGGCGGGCACCCAAATCTTTCTCGAAGGCGTTCAACCGCCGAAACACAGTTGAGTGGTTCACACCCAGTATTCGGGCTGCGCCAGCCAGGGAGCCACTTTGTTCGATGGCGAGAAAGACTTTGAGTGAATTCCAGTCCATTTGATATCCCCTGATCTTGCAAAATTGCAATTCTGCCTTTCCGATTTTGCGAATGTTACTCACCGAGTGCAAGCGCGATACTGAGCCCGATCTGAATCCAATAAGGAGAACCGTCTATGACTCGCGAGTTCGAGCTAATCACCCATGTACTGTGCCCCTACGTTCAACGCTCGGTCATCGTCCTGAGTGAAAAACGAATTCCCTACAGGCGCACGGACATTGACCTGGCAAACAAACCAAAGTGGTTTCAGGATATTTCCCCGTTGGGCAAGGTGCCGGTGCTCGTGGTGGGGAAACGACAATCCCTTTTTGAGTCAGCTGTGATCTGCGAATACCTCGATGAGGTGACACCAGGCTCGCTGCATCCGGAGGACCCATTGGAGCGTGCCGATCACCGCGCCTGGATAGAATTCGGGTCTGGTCTGTTGAATGGCATTGCCCAACTGTATAGCGCACCAACACAGGAAGAGTTTGATGCCTCACGTAACAGGTTACGGATACGATTCGGGCAATTAGAGAATCGGCTGGGCGGCGGTCCTTATTTCTCCGGGGAGAACTTTCAGATCATTGATGCTGTCTACGGTCCGATTTTCAGGTATTTCGATGTGTTTGAGTCTGTGGTGGACCTGGGCATTCTGGAGAATGTGGAAAAGGTTCATATGTGGCGGGACCGCTTGCGGACTCGGGAGTCGGTTCGCAAGGCGGTCTCCCTTGACTATCCGGATCGTCTGTTGGCCTTTGTTCGGGGAAGGGGTAGTTATATGTCCCAACTGGTGGCTTGCGGCAATTGAGGCGTCGACCCGGAATTTCTTTGCTACACCAACGGAGGGTTAACGCGTTTGAACCCTTCCTGGGTTTGATAAGGGTAATAGGGGTAAGGCGGTGTCACGGCACTGACCTCATCAAGCTGGGTGATCTGCTCAGGAGTCAGGTTCCACCCCACTGCACCCAGGTTCTGCCGAAGTTGCGATTCGTTACGTGCACCCATGACCACAGTGGCCACGGTGGGTCTTTGCAGCAACCAGTTTATCGCGATCTGGGGCACAGTCTTATGGGTTTCCTCGGCGATCTCCTCCAGAACGTCGATAACCCGGTACAGGTGTTCGTCATCCACCGGGGGCGCAAACTGCGCTGTCTCATGCAAGCGGCTGGTCGACGGTAACGGCTGCCCCCGCCGGATTTTACCGGTCAGCCGGCCCCAGGCCAGTGGACTCCAAACGGCCGCGCC
This sequence comes from Marinobacter alkalisoli, assembly GCF_045449855.1. Classification (NCBI taxonomy): domain Bacteria; kingdom Pseudomonadati; phylum Pseudomonadota; class Gammaproteobacteria; order Pseudomonadales; family Marinobacteraceae; genus Marinobacter; species Marinobacter alkalisoli. Next base: position 46,822 of record NZ_JBJJLC010000004.1, read on the forward strand.
GAGCCCCTGATCCTGCCCAAGGGGCATGAGTTCCCACTCGTAATCCCGGCCGACCAGTGAATAATAGGTCTGGTTGGCAATATAACGGGAGTAGCCATATCGGTCAGCCACCGCAAGGGATTTCATTATCTGCCAGCCGGAGAAGTTCGATACGCCCACATAGCGGATCTTTCCTTGCCGGATCAACAGGTCCAGCGTGCTCAACACCTCTTCCACCGGGGTACGGGCATCGAATGCGTGCAGATAATACAGATCGATATGATCGGTGTTCAGCCGTCTCAGCGACGCTTCACATGCTCGGATCAAGCGTTCCCTTGAAGAGCCGGCATCGTGGGGGCCATTGCCCATGGGCAGGGTGGTTTTGGTGGAGATCATCAGCTGCTGGCGCTTGCCCCGGATCGCTTTTCCGAGCACTTCCTCGGACGCACCATCGGAGTACACATCCGCAGTATCAAACAGGGTAACGCCAGCATCCAGGCATATATCCACTATACGGCGTGCCTCGTCACTCTCGGTATTGCCCCAGGCACCAAACAGAGGGCCCCGGCCACCAAAGGTACCGGCGCCAAAGCTCAATGCGGGAACTTTCAGGCCAGAAGCGCCCAGTTGACGGTATTCCATAGCAGTTCTCCTCTCGCGTCGTTGGTAACTCGACGATACAGAGGCCTTTACTTATGATATAGACATCCTGTTGTCACAATATTTGTGAAATGAATTCACTATGCCTCAATCCTCCACCAATCGCCTGGCGGCCATGGAAATCTTCAGTGCTGTGGTAGAGCAGGGCAGTTTTTCGGCCGCCGCCCGGGCCTGCCGGTTGACCCCATCTGCCGCCAGCAAGGCGATTACGCGCCTGGAGCAGCGGCTGGGAACCAAGCTGATTCATCGCTCCACCCGGCAAATGCAGTTGACTGCGGAGGGCCGATGGTTTTACGAACGTTGCTTCCACATCCTCAGTGACCTGGAAGAGGCGGAAAGGGGAGCGAGTAGAGCAGTAGAGCCTACGGGGCACTTGAGGGTCACTGCCAGTCTTCCTGTCGGCCACGGTTTTTTACTGCCGATTGTTTCCAGGTTTCTGGCACAGTACCCCGGTATTACACTGGAGCTGTCGTTAACTGATCAGGTAGTCAATCTGCTGGCTGAGCATACGGATGTGGCCGTCCGTAATGGTCCTCTCGAGAACTCCAATCTGGTAGCCCGCAAGCTGGGTGAAACCCGTATGGTGATAGTGGGAGCCCCGGAATATCTAGAACGACATGGCATGCCGGTCACCGTAGAAGAACTAAGGACACACAATCGTCTGGGTTTCAGTTTTTCCCGGCATACTACCGCCTGGCCCCTGATGATTAATGGCGAGCACACTGAACTCATGCCTCAGGGAAATCTGTTGGTCAGTGATGGGGAAACCATGCGCAAACTGGCAGTCGAGGGTGCCGGGTTGGCACGTTTGACCCGATTCCTGGTTGATGAAGACATACGCCAGGGTCGACTTGTGCCGGTTATGGAAGACCACAACCCCGGAGACCGGGAAGAGGTCCACGCGGTTTTTCTGGGGCAGGGCCGTTTGATGCCGGGTCGGGTTCGGGCATTCCTGGATTATCTCTACGACAACATCCAGATAAACTGATCATTGAACGACTTCAGGCTCGGCAACCGGTTGACGCCTGGCCCTGCCGGCAATCAGTGAACCCACTACGATGAGAACACTTGCAGCGATCACGGCGCTGGTGGCTTCTCCATAACCCGCCGCGATCAGCAAAACCACGGAAATGAGGGGAGCACTGTATGCCAGGGTACCAAGCAACTGGATGTTGCCGTGCTTCACGCCATAATCCCAGGTGAAAAAGGCAATACCAACCGGGCCCAGGCCAAGGCCTAACACGCCCGCCCATTGAATCCACCCAGTTGGCCACACTGTGGTTTCCCAGACCAGGTGACACACCAGGGCCAGAACGGCGGTCACGCCACAAAACCAGCCCACGGCATCAGTCGGTACGGTTTTTACCAACCGGGACAGAACAGAGTATGACGACCAGATCAACGCACAACTGAAGGCCACCAGGTAACCGTCCATGTTACTCGCCGCAAAACCACTGCTATTCCGCCCGATCAGCAACCAGCACCCCACGAGGGCGAGCACAGCTCCCACAATGTGCTGTTTCCGCAGGGACTCGCCGGGCAAGAGGGACGACAACAGAACAATGAACAGCGGCCAGAGATAGGCAATCAGGCTGACTTCGACAGCCGGAGCCAGCGTCATCGCCTTGAAGTAGGCAAAGTGGTAGCCGAACAGGCCACCAACCCCGATACACCAGGCCAATAGGGGTTGACGCATATACCGGGTTCCATTATGGCCCGCGCGGAACCAGCGAACACACATCAACAGGAACGCGATGCCAAAGGTCATCGCCATCAACTGGAATTCCGGAATCTTCCCACCAGAAAGCTTGGTCAGCAGCGCAAGCGTTCCCCACAGAAACACAGAAATTGAGCCAATCCACGTTGCCGTGACGATGGTTGCCATAGGTTCTCCCAGACACAATCAGTTCTTGAAGTTCAGGGGAGGGAGTCTATGCCCGGTGGAAGGGCCTCTGCTTTCCGATTAAGGCAGCATTATTTCGATTTTCGGCGGAAATGGCTTGGCGATTTTCCAAAGTGACGGGAGAAGCGGTCACTGAAGGACGACAGCGAACTGTACCCCACAGAGTCCGCAATGCGCTGGATATTGAGATCAGTCTGTTCCAGTAATCTCCAGGACTCCTGCATGCGGAGTTCGGTCAGGTAGTGGTGGGGTGTCATGCCAATCTGGTCACGGAACAATTCATTAAGCTGCCGAATACTCAGGTGAGCAACGGCCGCGAGTTCGGCAACGATGATTTTATTGTGGAAATTATCATCAATGAACTGTTTTGCTGTAGCTACCCTCCGGTCAAGCTTCAGTTTGTCGCCGTGGCGCTCCTGCAAGAGCTGGATCAACAAAAGCAGCATCTGATGCTCTGTGTGAGATGACGCCGCCCCGTTTAACATTTGCGAGTGCAGAAACCGGACGTAATGAAGTAATGCCGAATCCAGCTCAACAAAACAGGGGAGCCGTTCCAATGCAGGGGCCAGGGCCTCTGGCACATCGGCCACCAGAAATCGATTCTCTTCAGATGCGGAATACCCATGGTCGCTTCCGGACGGAATAACCGCAGACCGGTTTCGCTCGACGTTACCTTCGGTCTGGTCTACAGACAGCGAAAGCCTGCCCAACAGCGGTAACACCAACTGGTGGTGGTCATGGGAATGTTTTTTCCCCTCATGGCCGTAGCTTCGCAGGTGCAGATTAGGGCTGGATGTCATCATAGGAAGAGTATATTCCCACTGAATACTCCATTGGTACTAGTGCGAAAGCTAATCTGATTATCGGTGGCGTGCTACTTTTTAACCTATAGCGAACAAATAATGAATAGCGCTCGATCACCGGGATGGCCAACACTCTGGAGCTGACCAATGTCTGAAATCGCTGCTTCCGTGAACAACTGCGTGTTCCGCCGGCAGGGTAGGCGTATTCTTCCCACCGTGTTGTCACGCGGTCCCTGGAGTCCCGATGCTCAACACGGCGGTGCGCCGGCCGGCCTGATCACTGGGCTTGCCGAGGAGGCGCTGGCGCCGGAAGGCTACCAGCTGGTACGCCTCACCATGGAGCTACTTCGACCGGTGCCGGTGGCGGAACTAAGCGCCACCGTGGACGTCGAGCCGGGCCGCACGGTACGCCGGGTGAGGGTGACTCTGCGTCACGGTGACACGGTCGTGGCCAGCGGCCTGGCAGTGATGGTACGGGGTACGCCCATCAGCGAGGGGGCCGCCGCCGATGAACGCCCACTACCTCCGCCTGCACAATGCCACACGCCGGTCTGGATTCCCGGCATGACCGATGAGGAGAGTTTTCATTATACCGCCATGGAGTCCAGGGTCGCCGGCGGGAGCACCCAAAGCCCGGGCCCGGCAGCGGCCTGGCTGCGGCTCACCGTACCGCTGGTGGAGAGCATGGAGACCACCCCCTTGATGCGAGTCGCCGCCGCCTCGGACTTCGGCAACGGATTAAGCTGGATGCTACCTTTAGAGCGCTATTTGTTCGCCAATACCGACCTCACCTTCTATATCCAGCGGCCGCCGGTGTCCGAGTGGGTGGGGGTGGACAGCCGTACCTGGATCGAAACCTCAGGTATCGGAATTACCCGCTCCGTGCTGCATGACGAGAGTGGGCCGCTGGGCTTTGCCCAGCAGAACCTTCTGGTGCGGGAACGGCGTGTGAGTTAAAGGCGCCCACTAAACTTTCGTTCGTAACCTCGGGTACTGGCTCTAGCCCAATAAGCTGTCTCACGATAAACAGTCAGATAGAGCGCAGCAACGCCGAGGAGGCACTGATGAGTACCATTACCGTCAACAAGCCCACTGATCGCGGCCTGCTTAAATCACTGACATTCCCGTTCTTTTTCGTGGTGCTCTACGGGAGCGGTTTTGTCGGGGCGAAATACGGCCTTCCTTACTCGACTCCGATGAGCTTCTTGTCGCTTCGCTTTTTGATTGCTGCGGCAATTCTTCTGGTAGTAGCACGAATGCTCAAAGTTGCCGTTCCTACCTGGCAAGAGTTTTGGCATATCTCCGTGGCAGGATCGTTGACGGTTGCGATGTTCTCAATTGGGGTATTTGTATCGATTGACATGGGCTTGTCGCCCGCGTTGTCAGCTCTGATTATCGCTCTTCAACCCATCCTTGTGGGTTTTCTTGCCCGTTATATGGTCGGCGAAAAGCTCACCCTGATTCAGTGGGGTGGACTGGTCTCCGGTTTGGCAGGGGTGGCGATGGTTGTTGGTCACAATGTCGATTTCAGCATGGCTTCAGCCGTACCCATTACGATGTCAGTTCTGGGACTTTTGGGGTTGACCTTCGGAAATCTGTATCAGAAAAAATTCTGCTCCAACATGAACGTAATATCCGGCGGGTGCATCCAATCATTCGCATCTGCTGTCATATGCCTATTGCTGCTCCCCATCTTTGACCAGTACAGGCTGGAGTGGACCGTTGAGTTTGTCGGTGCACTGTTGTACATGTCAGTGGGTGTATCGATTGGCGCGCTTACGCTTCTTTATCTGATGATAAGGAGGGGAGAGGTAAGCAAGGTCGCAAGCGTATTCTATCTGGTCCCCGTTTCCGCCGCGGTTGCGTCTTACCTGATATACAACGAGACATTCGATGCTCTCACGCTGGTTGGCACGGCGGTTGTCGCTTTGGGTGTTTTCCTGACAACTAAAGGATGAAAACGCACCGTCCCTGGTGCCAAGACGCAGGTGAAACTTCTAAAGATCAACCGCTGCTTTTGGAACGTACTTCTCCACGGATAACGATCTGACCGCTGTACGGGGCCGGTTCGGCAGAATCATTCTTTGCGTCGCGATCCTGAATTTCACCGCGAATCACCATCTGACCGCTATAGGGAGCGGGCTGAGCCTGCTCGGAGCGGGGCTCGTCTGATTTGCGGTCTGCGAAGGTAGCGTGTGCGGGCAGGGCAGCGACGGTAACAAGTGACGCGAGGGTAAACAGTGCAATTCTGCGCATTTTAGTTTCTCCTGGGTTCGAATGATTTCAGCTGAGACCGATGCCGCCAATCGACTCGATATCAGATGAGCGAAGTATGGAACCGGAGAATGGCGAGGAATAATTCTCAAACAGTATGGGGTACATCATTACTTATGATGGGCCTTACGCCTCTGAACGGCATGTAAAAGCACTCATCATTCTGGGAAATAGGACGTATATGGCCCCGCAATTGGTTTTTGAGCTTTCAGAGTCGCAATGTGTCACCGAGGCAATCTAGTTAAGGAGACAATCTTATGAGCAACATTATCAATGTGACAGACGCAAACTTTGAGCAAGCGGTGGTTCAGAGCGATCGGGCAGTGCTGGTGGATTTCTGGGCACCGTGGTGTGGCCCCTGTAAGACAGTCGCCCCCATGTTGGAGGAAATCGCCGATGAGTTTGGTGACGAGCTGACCATTGCCAAAGTGAACGTGGACGACAGCCCGGACATCACGGCAAAAATGCGTATTCGGGGGATTCCGACATTGGCCCTGTTTCAGGACGGAGGGGTTATTGCCCAAAAAACTGGAGCTGGCAGCCTGGGTGAATTGAGGACCTTCGTAAAAGGGCACTTGTAACCCAGATCCAAAGCCTCCTGAACAGGAGGCTTTCTGGTATAGGAGCTCGCAAACCACACCTTTACCGGAATATCGTAATTGCCATCAAACTATTTGCCAGCCAGACTGATCGGGGTCCCATTTCCAGGAATGCCAAATGAAAACGCAAGAGCTTCAGTTGCTTTACATCTTCGATGCCATAATGACCGAGCGCTCAGTTACCCGTGCAGCGGATCGGCTCGCGATGACCCAGCCTGCGGTATCCAACGCGATTTCAAGAATGCGTCAGATCTGGAACGATCCACTTTTCGTCCGTAAAGGGCGGAACATTGAGCCAACTTCCTATGCGGTGAGTCTTTGGCATCAGGTGGGGGATCACATGTACGCTCTCACCAACGCGGTCAGCGCCACACAGTTTGAGCCGGCAACATCAAAGCGGAAATTTCGCATCGCGGTAACGGATGTAACGGTTGAGATGATCTGGCGTCAGCTGCTTGAACTGCTGGAAAGTGAGGCTCCTGGTGTGGATGTCCATGCCGTTCCGTATACCCCCGAGGGAACCTACGACGACTTGCGGGAAGCGCATGTGGATCTGGCCGTGGGAATGCTGAATCAACATGACCACAGCCTGCGAAGCACATGGCTGTTCGAAGGTGGATATGTGCTGGCGATGCGTGCGGACCATCCGCTTGCGGGCCGCCAAATTACGATGGACGAATTTCTTGATGCCCGGCACCTGCTTGTGACGATGTCGGGAGATGCTCACGGTTTCGTGGATGGCTATCTCGACCAGAAAGGCCAGAGCAGACGGATCGCGGCGACAGTGAATCATTTTTCAATTGTTCCCCGGATACTCCGGGAATCAAACCTGATTGCTTCTGTTCCCGAGTTGATCAGTCAGGATTGTGGCTTCGTGGACGGATTATGGATGGGTGAGCTTCCGTTTGAAGTGGATCCAACCAGCTTGTACCTTATCTGGCACACCCGCCATGACCGCGATCCCGGGATTGTCTGGCTGCGAAATCATGTGGAACGGCTTCTACGGGAGCGCTGGCACGACATCATGACCAACTCTCCGTGCGGCTATTCGGCTACCAGAGCCATTGCTTAAGTTCTGGCTCGAATCCAGACAATTGCTCGAAGAAAAACTTCTGCCGGTATGTCACAGTAGTATGAGCGCTAGTTCCGACAACCAGGGGCGGAAAACGACATTTGTTCATAATAGGCCGAAGGATAGCTAGAGATGATGCGACCACAGTTTCTCCAGGATTTGATAAAACAGCTCTCGCCAAAACTGGATTCGACGTCCTATGTCTACTGCACAGTGCCAAAGGCAAAGTATGGCGAATTGGAACACCTCAAGCCCATCGTCAGCATTGCCGAACTGGAAGGTCTTACCCTGGTTATTCCTCTTGAGGAGGCTAAAGCCGAGGGCCTGGACTATTACCGGGTTTTTCGTCGCATCACCCTGGAGGGCCACTCCAGCCTGGAAGCTCTGGGTCTCACATCCGTGGTAACCAGCCTGCTGGCCGAACGGGGCATTACCACCAATGTCATCGCAGGGTTTTATCACGACCACATGTTCGTACCCAGTGATCGCATTGATGAGGCCATGAAAGCTCTGAAGGAACTGGCCAGCCAACCGACTGTTGGCCATGATTGAACCAACGCAAGAGGAGTCCCTATGACAACGCGGCATCGCCTGGATACGCCCCCAACTGTCGCGACCCTCGACGATCTCGCACCTTTGGCAGACTATTCACTCATGGACACGCTCAACTGCGATCCTGAGGGGAAAGCAGACGGAGCTGACCACGCGCCACGGCAAGTCTTCTCAGGGCACTATGTTCCGGTCAAACCCACGCCAATCGAAAACCCCGAATACGTCGCGCATGGGAAAAATCTGTTTCGCGAACTGGGTTTTGCCGACAGCATGGCGCAGTCCAGCGACTTCGTCCGCATGTTCTCCGGCGACTTATCCCGGGTTCCGGAGCCTCTGCGCAATGTCGGGTGGGCGTGTGGCTACGCACTTTCCATCTACGGCACCGAATTCTACCAGCAATGCCCCTTCCAGACCGGCAATGGCTACGGCGACGGACGCGCTATTTCGGTGCTCGAGGCTGTCATCAACGGGCAGCGCTGGGAAATGCAGTTGAAAGGGGCAGGGCGCACACCATACTGCCGCGGCGCGGACGGCAGGGCCGTTCTGAGGTCCAGTGTGCGGGAGTTCCTGGCCCAGGAGCACATGCACGCGCTCGGTGTGCCTACGTCAAGGTCTCTAAGTCTGTACGTGTCGAAAACCGAGCAAGTCAGGCGTCCATGGTATTCGGAGGGCTCACGTTCAATAGATCCCGATATCCTTATATCCGAGCCAGTTGCCATCTCTACGCGTGTGGCGCCGTCGCTCATTCGGGTAGGGCAGCTCGAGCTCTTTAGTCGGCGAGCCCGCAAGCAGGAACACCCGCAGGCGATGGAGGAGCTCGAGAAGATCGTCTTACACCTGATCGATCGTGAGTACGGTGACGTTATCGACCAGTCACTGGCCACCGCCGAAAAAGTAGTGTTGCTTGCACGTGAGTTCCGCAGCCGACTGACGTCGCTTGTTGCGAACTGGATCCGTGTTGGCTACTGCCAGGGTAACTTCAACAGCGACAACTGTGCGGCGGGCGGCTTTACGCTCGACTATGGACCCTTTGGATTCTGCGATGTGTTTGATCCGCAGTACCAACCATGGACGGGTGGCGGGCATCACTTCGCGTTCCTCAACCAACCAGCAGCGGCCGAACGCAACTTCCATTCGTTTTGCTCGGCGGTTCGGCCGTTGCTGGCAGGGCATCCAGACTGTCTGCAGCAGCTGGAAGAAATTCAAAGTGATTTCCCAAAGGTGATGCAAACGCAAATGGAGGAGATGTGGGCGGCCAAGCTTGGACTTGACGTTTTTGAGGCGGATTTGTTCCGCGAGCTGGCTACTCTGATGATGCAAACGCCTGTTGATTACACCCTATTCTTCCGGGAACTTTCGTACTTGCCAGATGACATTGAGCCACTCAAGAAGAGCTTCTACAAGGGCCCGACCAATGCTGCAGACCCCGGAGGGATGGACAAGCGCTGGTCAGCGTGGCTCACAAAATGGCAATCGCTCACTCAATCTCGCTCTCCTGAGGAGCTTTCGAGTCAGATGAAGCTCGTCAATCCAAAGTACAGTTTGAGGGAGTGGTTCGTTGTGCCTGCTTATCAGCAAGCGGCAGCGGGGAATTACGCTTTGCTGCGAGAACTGCAGGACGTGATGACGCAGCCATACGCCGAGCAATCGGAGGACGCAGAGAAGAAATACTACAGGCTGAAGCCGCCGGAGCTCTTTGAGGTTGGAGGGTCGTCACACTATAGCTGCTCGTCGTGACGGGCAGCCGATAGAACTTTCTATTCCAACTTTTCTCTCGACGCGTGCTGGTTCCGATCTGACCTTTAAGGGAATTCTATGACTGACCACAACAGGTCGCAAAAGCGTGCCGCATTTCGTGATTTACATCAGTCAGGCTGTTTCGTGCTACCGAACCCGTGGGATGCCGGAAGCGCAAAGCTCCTGGAAAGTCTGGGGTTCAAGGCGCTGGCAACAACCAGCTCAGGCTATGCCTGGTCGTGCGGACGCGCGGATGGACAGCTTTCGCGTGCCGAAACCCTGGGACATATGCGCATGATGGTTGAAGCCACAAATTTACCCGTTAATGCCGACTTCGAAAGCGGATTCGCGGATACCGCAGAAGGTGTGGCTGAAAGTGTGCGTATGGCCTTGGAAACTGGCGTGGCAGGACTTTCTATTGAGGATTCGACAGGTATTCCCAGTAGCCCATTGCGAGAGATTGGCGAGTCGGCTGAGCGGATCAGTGCAGCGCGAGCCGCAATTGATGCCAGCGGCGGGGATGTGCTGCTGGTTGGTCGCGCGGAGAACTTCTTCGTCGGCTGCGCCGATCTTGATGACACCCTAATACGCTTGAAAGCCTATGCGGATGCCGGGGCAGACTGCCTGTACGCACCGGGTATCAAAACGCGAGAACAAATCAGTGCTGTGGTCACTGCGGTTGCTCCCAAACCGGTCAACGTTTTGATCGGCTGGGACAGCGATTTTACCCTTCAGGACCTGGCTGAGCTTGGGGTGAGGAGAGTCAGCCTGGGCGGAGCGTTGGCACGTGCAGCCTGGGGAGGCTTTATCCAAGCGGCGCGCTCCATAGTCGAGGAAGGTCGGTTCGATGGTTTTGCAAACGCGCCTTCCGGAGCGGAACTCAACTCGCTGTTCAGGAAGTAAGCCAAGAAATGGCGGTTTATTTTGTATTGACATATCGGTAAATTTCGATATCATCAGATTATGGAATTGATCGAAATATTCAAAGCTCTCTCAAATCGTACGCGCCTTGAAATCCTGAAGGGTTTGAAGGATCCCGTAAAGAACTTCCCTCCACAGGATGAAGGGGACGTTCATACTGTAGGCGTCTGCGTCAGCAGCATCCAGGAAGGCGTCGGACTGTCGCAGTCAACGGTGTCTAATTACCTTGCAACTCTGCAACGAGCGGGCCTGGTCAAAGTCCGGCGAATCGGGCAGTGGACTTACTACAAGCGCAATGAAGAAGTCATCAGCGCTCTTGCCGAGGTCATCCGGAAAGAGCTGTAATTATTTACTCACTAATATCGGTAATTCTCGATATCTAATTTTACCGAAAGGAGGGTAAAATATGGAATGAGATCGCAGGAAAAAGGCGTAAATTTTTACCACACTACATCGTAATTTCGCGATATCCAATTATGCAGAAACGAGGATCTACAATGAAAGCGCAGATACTTAAATCATTTGGCGGCCCGGAATCGTTCGAGCTTTCCGAGGTACCCAAGCCGGTGCCGCACGCGGGTCAAGTTCTGGTCCGGGTACACGCAACCTCCATCAATCCGTTGGATTACCAGGTCCGACGAGGCGATTACACCGACCTGGTGCCACTGCCGGCCATTACCGGGCATGACGTATCCGGTGTTGTCGAAGCCGTTGGGCCAGGTGTGACGAGCTTCGTGCCAGGCGACGAAGTCTGGTACACCCCGCAGATTTTTGACGGCCCTGGAAGTTATGCCGAGTACCACGTTGCAGCCGAAAGCATTATCGGGAAGAAGCCGCCCTCGCTGAGTCATCTCGAGGCGGCCAGCCTGACCCTGGTTGGCGGGACGGTGTGGGAAGCATTGGTCGTGCGTGCTGCGCTCAGAGTGGGGGAGAGCATCCTGGTGCACGGCGGTGCGGGAGGCGTCGGCCATGTAGCGATCCAGGTGGCAAAAGCCATGGGCGCCAGGGTGTTCACCACCGTGCGCGAAGCAAACTTTGAGTTCGCACGGAGTCTGGGTGCCGATGTGGTCATCGACTACAAGAAAGAAGATTACGTCGACGCCATCCTGCGGGAAACCGGTGGCCACGGCGTCGATGTAGTGTTCGACACCATCGGCGGCGATACATTGTCGCGCAGCCCCGACGCACTCGCACAACTTGGCCGCGTGGTCTCAATTGTGGACATTGCCCAGCCACAAAACCTCGTGGAGGCCTGGGGTAAAAACGCCAGTTATCACTTCGTATTCACCCGACAAAACCGCGGCAAGCTGGATGAGTTGAGTGCATTGGTAGCGCGCGGACAACTGCGGCCACATGTAGGCGCGGTGTACGCCCTTGCCGACATTCCAGCCGCCCACGCCCTGCTGGAGACACCCACCAACGGTCTCCGGGGGAAAATCGCGATTGCCGTCGAGCCATCGCTCGTCTCGTAAGTGCGTGCATCTAACCGCTTAAGTCAATTTGAGGGAATGCCCCATGGTTTATGAAATCGCTCTACTACCGGTTCACAAAGAACAGATTGAACAGTTCCGACGTGCATTCGAAGACGTTGTGCCTTTGCTCAAACGCGCAGAGGGTTACGGCGGCCACATGCTCGCGCAAGGCATCGAAACGCCCGAGTTATTCAACTTGATCGTGCGATGGCGATCACTTGAGGATCACACGCCGGGCTTCGAAGCGAGTGAAGATCATCGGGTGTTCATGATGGGCTTAGAGGAATATTTTTCCGAAGAACCGAAGGTCTATCATATCGAGGGGGCGGCTTTTTCGTCGTGATTGCGCTGTTTATCGCATTGTAGAAAGAGATCAGACTGCCTGTTACTACCAACCTATAGTGGAGACAAACATGAAAGCCGTTGGATATACCGAGTCCTTGCCCATCGACGATCCCAAATCCCTGCAGGACCTGGAACTGCCTCAGCCAGAGGCCAAGGGACGGGATTTGCTGGTCCGGATCAGGGCCATTGGCGTCAATCCGGTCGATTTCAAAGTACGGCGACGGGCTGCGGCAGAGCCGGGCCAGGTCAAGGTACTTGGCTGGGACGCCGTCGGAGAGGTGGTAAAGGTAGGTGAGGGCGCATCAATGTTCAAGCCGGGCGACCAGGTTTACTACGCAGGCGACGTTACCAGACCGGGCAGCAATGCTGAGTACCAGGTCGTTGATGAGCGTATCGTCGGCCGCAAACCCTCCAGCCTGACCGACACGGAGGCGGCAGCGCTGCCCCTGACCACCATCACCGCCTGGGAAATGCTATTCGATCATTTGGGCCTAAAGCAGCAGGCGCCAGACGAAATCACGGCGACTGAAGATGTGATTCTGGTTATCGGTGCGGCCGGTGGTGTCGGCTCCATCTTGATCCAGTTGGTTAAAAAGCTGACTGGCGCCACTGTGATTGCCACAGCGTCCCGCCCAGAGTCCCAGCAGTGGGTGAAGTCGCTGGGCGCGGATCACGTGGTTAATCACCGCGAGCCACTGCAGCCGCAGATCGAGAAACTGGTATCAGAGGGTAAAATTGCCCAGATTACCCACGTGGCCAGCCTGCACGCTACGGATCAATACCTTGATGATTACGTGTCGGTCCTGAAGCCGTTTGGCAAAATTGCCATGATTGACGACCCAGCCTCTTTGGACGTGATGAAACTCAAACCAAAGAGTCTATCTCTGCACTTTGAGTTCATGTTTGCCCGTTCAATGCACAATGCCGATGACATTACAGTTCAGCACGATCTCTTAGAAACGGTTGCGGGCCTGGTCGATCAGGGGCACATTCGCACGACCGCCGGGAAACATCTCGGTGTAATTAATGCTGAAAATCTGCGAGCGGCTCATTCCGAATTAGAGGCTGGAACGGCCGTGGGCAAGATTGTACTGGAGGGGTTTGAGTAATGGGCTAACGATCCCAGGGCGGTACATGACCTACTGATTCGAACAGGTAGTCGAGAAAAGCGCGGACCTTGTGGGAGCGAAGGCGTCGTTCGGTGGTCAGCACGTGGATATCACGGCGCCCCGGGTTGACCTCACAGCGCCAGGAGTCGAGCAAAGGAACCAGCGCGCCGGATTTGAGTTCGTCGGCAATCAGCCATGTCGGGAACATGACCAACCCCTGACCCAGCAGTGCGGCCTGCAACAGGCTGATGGCGTCGTCGCTGTATAGATTGCCGGTGACCTCGAAAGGCGTGGCTTTAGGTTGATCCGGTGCCTGAAAATACCAGCGTTGGCGGCCCATCTCGCCCTGATAAAGCAGGCAGTTATGGTAGGCGAGTGACTCCGGCGATTCGGGCTCGCCATGTGCCTCAAGATAGCTCGGTGCAGCGGCGATAACATAGTTCATCGGCGCCAGGCGACGGGCCACCAGCGACGAATCCGAGAGCTCACCCACGCGGAAGGTGACATCGTGCCCCTCGCGAACCGGATCGACCACCCGGTCATTAAGCTGAAGTTCCGCCTTGAGCAGTGGATACCGGCGCTGAAAGTGATGCAGCAGTGGCACGATCTGGCGCTGACCAAAAGCCACGGGCGCATTGATGCGCAGCGTACCGCTGAGCTCAACGGCTGGATGTGCCAGCTCCTCCGTAGCGACGTCAAGCCGCTCCAGAATGTCACGCACTTCTTCGTAGTAGCGCACCCCCGCCTCCGTCAGCGTCACTGCACGGGTATGCCGATAGAGCAGCGGCTGGCCCACGGCCTCCTCCAATCCACGAATCTGCCTGGAAATCGAAGAAACTGCGCGGTGGAAATGGCGGGCGGCGGCCGTGAAACTGCCCGTCGCGGCGACCCGTTCAAAAACACGCAGGGCATTGAGATCCATCTGATTGAAATCCTTTAAGTTGCATTGGACGCAATAAAGATTTGCCAGTTTTTCGATTGTAGCAACGAATGATCGCCAACAGAATGGTCGCATCGGTTACCCGCCTTGGGGCCGGACACTATTCAAAAGGGAGACAACACATGCGTAAAGGTATCGCACTGGTCGCCGGCGCCACCGGCATTACCGGTGGCAATCTCGCGTCCCATCTGGTTTCCAGCGGTTGGACAGTTTACGGGCTTTCACGCCACGCGACCGAACAGAACGGCGTGATTCCAGTGGCAGCCGATCTGCTCGACGAGTCCGCTACCCGGGAGGCGCTGGCCGGCCTGCCGATCACTCATGTCTTTTACTGTACCTGGATCCGGCGCGAAAACGAGAAGGCCAATATCGAGGCCAACAGTGCCATGATGCGCAACCTGTTTGCCGCGCTCGGCGATGCCGATCTGCAGCACGCCTCGCTGGTGACGGGTACCAAACAGTATCTCGGGTCGTTTGAAGCCTATGGCAGTGGGCGCACCGAGACGCCGTTCCGCGAATCCGAGCCACGCGTCCCCGGCGATAACTTCTACTACGCGCTGGAGGATGTACTGCTTGAAACCGCCGAGCGACAGGGCTTCGCATGGAATGTGCATCGCCCGCACACGGTGGTCGGTTATGCCCGTGGTAATGCAATGAACATGGGCACCACGCTGGCCGTCTACGCCTCGATCTGCAAGGCGACGGGTAAGCCGTTCGTATTCCCGGGTTCGCAGATTCAGTGGAACGCGCTGACCGACATGACGGATGCGCTGGTTCTGGCCCGGCAGATGGAGTGGGCCGCAACCACGCCGGGCGCGGCGAACCAGGCATTCAATACGGTCAACGGTGACGTTTTTCGTTGGCGCCGCATGTGGCGCGAGATCGGTGAGTACTTCGGTCTGGAAGTAGCGAACTGTCCCGAGACGCCGCAGCCGCTGGAAACGCAGATGGCCGGGGTCCATGCAACCTGGCGCGACATTGCCGAGAAGCATGATCTGGTCGAGCCGGACGTTGCCAGGCTCGCTTCCTGGTGGCACACCGATGCCGACCTGGGCCGCGATCAGGAATGTGTTAACGACACCACAAAGTCACGGGATTTCGGCTTCGACCATTTCCGCGAGACACGAGGTGCGTTCCTGGATCTGTTTGACCGCCTGCGGGCCGAGAAGATCATTCCCTGATGTGGGATGCGGGGAGGGGCAAAGAATCAGCGCAGGCAGGGAAGCCTGGCGTGGGTGACGCTGGCTATTCTCCCCGTTAAATCAATGTCCCAGTACATCCTTTTCGTTTTTCTTTGCGTTTTTCTCCTTCTTCTTTTCTTTGGCGGTTAAAAGCGGTTTCTTTTTAGTATCTTTTTTTCTGTCCTGGCTTTTACTCATGCGTTCTGTCCACCTCTGATTGTGGGTGATCCGGCATTGACGCTCTGTCAAATGCCCATATCTTCAATATCCAGTATGAACCCAATCTCGTGTAACTGATAGGATTTGGAGGGTGGCTGTGTTACTAAATTCGTCGTCCAGATCGGGGCCTGAGGGGGGCTTGGGCAACACCGGTTATGTTAGAAGGGAGCAAGTCAGTAGTCATGCGTAAAACACCATTACCCACCCCGGCGATATTGGCTGTCGTCGCTCGCCAAGGCAGACTGCTGCTCGTCCGGCGCGCCAATCCTCCTGATGCAACGTATTGGGGATTTCCTGGGGGACATATTGAATCAGGCGAAACTCTCTTGAGTGCCGCAGTTCGCGAGCTGCGAGAAGAAACGGGGGTGATAGCGAAAGCAGGGCATGTCCTTACTGCAGTTGATGCCCTTAACTTTGACGATGAGGGGCTAAGGCATCACTTTGTTCTGGTTGCAGTGATCTGTCATTGGCTGGAGGGTGAGGGGAATGCGGCAGATGATGCGCTAGAAACGGGGTGGTTTAGTCCTGATGCCATCGCTACTTTAGGACCGATGGTAAGCTCCGATGTGGAAGCCGTAGCGAGGTTAGCACTAGAGGAAAGTGCATAGACTACTTGGTGCCTGGGCGGCGTGGATTTCCTTCTCTAGCCAAAACTGCTTTGAGCTTGTTGCGCAATACTGCCTTTGATGTGTACGCATATGACCACATCGTGGTAATCACGCCCGTCGCACTCAAGGACAAGTCTGACACGGGTAGCTACTAAGTTATTTGAGCTCGTTAGAAGACGATACGGCGGAATACAAGGAAATAATCCTGATTAATCCCCGCCCCAATCAGTTGGTTACACTGACCGTAGATGAGATGCTTCAGCTCGTGGCGTCAGGTCGATCTAAAATAGAAATTACCCAAATGTTTTCATCACTTGTCAGTGAACACGTGATGCGGCTGGCTAACGAGTAGCGGGCCAAGAAATTATTAGCCCAAGTTCGTTTAACCTATATTGTTGAATCCGGCCGCAGGTAACGCCAGGCTTTCTATAAGCTTGAATGAACGCTGACCAGACGTAACCGGGCGAAGCTTCGCTATATCTTTGATCTGGAGTAGCGCGATCTCTGGACTCGCAATATGAGCTTGAAACTGACCTGAACCAGCACCGTGTTCTTTTCCGGGTAGCGATGCTCTTGGGGCACGCTCAATAGGTGGGCGAACTGTTCGGGGATGAGCACGTTGGACGACCACACAAAGTACTAAACCTCTGGAACCGTATATCAGAGCCTTACGTGCCAAATTCCACGCAAAATGCTAAACAAACTTAAAGTGAATTCTAGGAAAATCGTCCGATTCCGTATTCCATAGAAAGTGCTAAATCCGTCGTCCATACCCACCATCTCATAGCATTCACACCAGTCACTCCGGTAGTTCAAAAATAAACATAACATCTGTTGTGTAAAACAATGGAGCTTGTTATGCTTGTTCTCAAGCCAAAGGGAAATGCAGGGAAGACGCTCTGATGATTTCCCTGGAATTCACTTTGGCTTTGCCTACTGGCAATTGACGACTTCACGCAGCAAAACGGATTGTTGTTGTGCCCCCTTACGGGCAGGGATGCTCTTTTTTTCGAGGTCTTGGTAGTAACAAGCGAAATGGAATCAAGCGCTTTCAAGCAGGTAAGGAGTATGAATTGAGGTAGTTAGTGAATAGGTAAGGTGAAGAAAATGGTGACCCGGAATAACCCCTCATTTCTAGTAGAAGAAAACCTTCAATTCGCAGGCACCGGCGGCATCAGTGCCAATAACGTTCAGGCTCGCTTTTGTCCCGCCTTTCAGGATGTCAGTACCGGGCAGGTAGTAATCTCCCGATTTCGTGACGGTCGACCTGCTCCATTTCACCTTATCGATGGCTTACCCGATGACTGGTTTACCGGGAAGGACGTGGCAGGAAAGGTGTCGAAGCTCAAAGATTCCGTTGTTTCCGGTTTTGTCCGGTTTGGGCTGTTTTACACCAGACAGCAGGCCGCAGAGTTCATGGAACGGTTCGCATCCTGAACCTTCCTATGGTCGAGGGGGTCACCACATAGCATGTTGATCCCCTCGACCGTTTGGTAACTGGCTAGAAATACATCTTCCGTATCATTGTTGGCAAGACCCGAATGGCAGACCGCAGAAAATCCAGTACTGTTCGTGGTGCGACCAGATACAAAGCACTGCGGATGGCGGCATAGCTGGCCTTGTCTTGCGGATACCACCACAGGTTACGCCTGGCGCGTAGCCAGTCCCAGTTCACCACTTTCAACTTACTCATTTCCTTCAGGCCTTCGGGGCCATGGGTACGACCGATGCCGGAGTCGCCCGGGCCGCCCCAGGGCACGTCGGACATGGCGTGTGTGTATAGATGGTCGTTGATTGCCACGACACCGCCATTGATACGGTTGGCCAACTTCTTCCCATAACGGGTATCCCGAGTCCAGATTGATGCGGTCAGTGCCATGGGGGAGTCATTGGCGAGCTCAACGGCTTCATCTTCGGTACGGAAGGGCATGACGGGAAGGATTGGACCAAACGTTTCTTCCCGCATCAGTGTCATTCCGTGATCAATACCAGTCACCAGCGTTGCCGCATGGAAATGGCCGGGGCCGTGCACCGGTCCCTCGGATTGAGCGACGATGGTGGCGCCGGCCTCCAGGGCTTCGGCCAGTTGTTTCTCGACCGTAAGGCGTTGGTTGGCCGTGGTCATTGAGCCGATATCAACGTCGCACTCATCGTTGGGCACTCCGTGTCGGAGAGCCCTGGTCCGATCAGCCAGCAGTGTGACAAATCGATCATAGACCGATTCGTGTACATATATGCGCTCGACGCCGCCACAGGACTGACCGGCATTCTGGTAGCCTGCCCAGGCCGCACCGTTGGCTGCGCGCTCCAGGTCGGCGTCTTCCAGAACGATCATGGGATCTTTGCCGCCGAGTTCGAGTGACACCGGCGTCAGGGTCTGTGCCGCCTGAGCCATGATCTGTTTGCCAGTAGGTACGGAGCCGGTGAAAAACAGCTTGTCGATGCCGTGCTCGAACATCGCGGTCGAGACCTGTCCGCCCGAGCCAATAATATGGCTGAACAGACCGCTCGGCAGTTCGCCTGCGGCGATGATGTCTTCTATGGCTTTGCCCACCAACGGGGTCGCTGCGGCGACCTTGAGGACAATGGCGTTGCCGGCCATCAGCCCCATCAGGATTTCTCCAAAGGGAATAGAAAGAGGGTAGTTCCAGGGGCTTATGATACCCACAACCCCCAATGGCTCATGGCGAACCTCTGAACGTTTTCCCATCCAGATCAGGCTTGATGGGCCGCGACGTTCCGGTGCGAGTACCTTCGCCGCGTGTTTACCGTACCAGTCGCATGCCAGTTGGCAGGGCAACACCTCGGTAATGAGGGCGTCCATACGGGTTTTTCCGTTACTGTCACTGACAAGGCGAGCCAGTTCCTCGGCATGGTCACGGATGTAATTCCGCATCTTGACCAGATGAGTGCGACGTTGGGCAAAGCTCTGTTTGGCCCAGACCTTCTGGGCTTGTCTGGCCCGCTGGAAGATTGAGGCGTATTGATCTTCCGGGGTGTGGAGCGCCTCTCCGAGAACATCGCCAGTGGCTGGATTGATCGCAGTGACGGTTTTCGCGTTGGGGGTGACAAATTGATTCATGTGGTCGCTTCCTTCATTGCCTCATCCCGGGGAGGGATAAAACTCATTGCGCGTTCAGCCAGTGCGGTAATGGTCAGGCTGGGGTTTACCCCCAGGTTGGCGCCAAGCATGGCGCCATCGACCACGTAGAGATTCTGGTAATTGAACACCCGGTTTTGTGCGTCGATAACGCCTCGCTCCGGTGTGTCGGCCATCGCACAGCCACCCATGCAGTGGGCCGTAAAGGGCACGTTGAAGAACACTTCCGTTGCCGTTGTGAACGGTATGCCGTTGAAGTGGGCCGCCATCTTCTTTGTGAACTCATTGGCCTGGGGAATATTGGTCGGTATCTTCTTCCCCTCACTGCAAAGCATCCTGGAGAAAGGCCAATACCAACGGCGCTTGAAGCGCATGTTCAGGGACGCGTCGAGCGTCTGCATCACCAGGAAGATCAACGACTGGCGAGCCCAGTTGGACGGGCTGACAGCGCGGGCAAAGGTCAGCGGATGGCGTAGCATGGCCCAGAACCAACGAAGGATTCGCAAGGGGCCTTTGCCGTCAACCATCAGTGTCATCAGCGTGCTCATCATGTTGTGGCCGTTACCGTAGCGGGTGGCTTCAATATGGGTGTGCTCGTCAATGTGAATGCCAGAGCCAATGGCCACGCCTTCACTGATGTTGATGTCCTTGCCCGGAAAGCGGATGCCCACAATCGATTCGGCGTTGGTGCGCACCCGGTTGCCCAGATCATCGGAAATGTTGGGCAGGGAGCCGGTCTGCTTGAGTTTGAACAGCAGTTCCTGGGTGCCCAGGGAGGATGCCGAGAAAACAACGCTCTTTACACGGAAGGTTTGACGTTGCTTGCGAACCCAGGCGGTAGAACGTTCGGTGGTGACTTCGTAACCGGCGGAGCCGTCCGCTTTACCGTCGAGCGGGCGGACATCGACCACACGGGTTTCGGCATAGACTTTTGCGCCATTCTTTTCGGCAAAGTACAGGTAGTTTTTATCCAACGTGTTTTTCGCGTTGTACTTGCAGCCGGTCATGCAGCTGCCGCAGCCGGTACAGGTTCCACGGTCCGGGCCCTCACCGCCGAAATAGGGGTCGGGGTAGGTTTTGCCGCCTTCTTCACCCTCCGGTGGAAAGAAGGCTGCGACGCGCGTCGGTTTGTAGGTGTGGCCGACGCCCTGGAGTTCCGCCATCTCCTTTAATAGGTGGTCTGCTGTGCCAAAGATCCGGTTTTCAGTGACACCGAGCATACGTTCGGCTTCCGCATAGTGAGCGGGCATGTCCTTCTTCCAGTCAGACAGCCCGGCCCAGGAGCCTTCGTCCCAGACGGAATCCGGTGGTACCAGAAGGGTATTGGCGTAGGTGATCGAGCCGCCGCCAACGGCGTTGCCGCAAATGATCGCAACGTGGCGGAAAGGACGCAGGTTGAAGAATCCACGCAGGCCAATCCTGGGGCGCCAGTAATAGCGACTCACCTGGGTATTGGACTCGGGAAAGTCCTCGGCGCGCCAGCGTTTGCCCATTTCCATCACGGCGACTGAATAACCTTTCTGGGTCAGGCGATGGGCTGACACGCTTCCACCGAAGCCAGAGCCGATGATCAAGTAGTCGAAATCGTAGTTGGTCATGATTGATTCCACTCCGCGTTCTCTGCGATAAACCTGCAGATTCGTTGTGCAGCGACTTTCGCTTGTGGCAACGCATCGATCGTTTGGAAAACATGGGGCAGCGATTCCCAGATATCGAGTTGCACGGGTATGCCCTGTTCGTTGGCCTTCGTTGCCGCCCTGACAGAATCGTCCAGCAGCATTTCGGTACTGCCGACCTGGAAAAGCATCGGGGGAAGGCCGCTGAAATCACCGAGCAATGGGGACACACGGGGATCTGAGTGCAACTCGGCGGGGGCATAGTGATTGCGGATGCCAATGGCAAACCCGGACGTAAATATTGGGTCTCGCCTGGCATTGGTCAGCGCACT
This sequence comes from Marinobacter alkalisoli, assembly GCF_045449855.1. Classification (NCBI taxonomy): domain Bacteria; kingdom Pseudomonadati; phylum Pseudomonadota; class Gammaproteobacteria; order Pseudomonadales; family Marinobacteraceae; genus Marinobacter; species Marinobacter alkalisoli. The sequence continues at coordinate 68,244 of NZ_JBJJLC010000004.1, forward strand.
TCTTCCGCTCAACGTAAAATCCAGAAAGGGCGACAGGAGTACGGCACAGACAGGCAGCGCGAGCTGTTCGGCCTTGAGGCGCAACAAGGTGCTCAAAACCAGGTTGCCGCCGGCGGAGTCGCCGGCGATAACAATGTCATTGGGTTCAAAGCCCTGTTCCAGTAACCACTTGTAGGCTGACAGACAGTCATCGCTGGCTGCCGGAAAAGGGTGCTCAGGCGATAAGCGGTAATCCACCATGAGGGCCTTCGCCTGAAGCGATTGGCACCAGGGTGCCACCATGGCCGCATGAACATCCGGAGTGGCGGCGACGAACGCGCCCCCGTGGATGTAGAGCAGAACTTGGTTATCGCGATGGTTGTCGGGCACCAGCCATTCGCCCGATACACCATTACAATCGGCCTGCAAGCGTTTAATGCCGGGCAGTTGACTCGGCGCCTGCCGGTCCAGTTTTGCAACCTGCTTCCGTACCGAGCCAACGTCTACTTCCAGCCCGTGTCGCCACTTTACCGTGGTGCGAAGGAGCAGGTTGAGAAGCGAGTACTTCCAGTGCCCCTTCGCGGGTTTGAAGTAGTGCGTAAAGCCCGCCGTGTCGGCTGAATCATGGCTGTTGTACATGGTGTACCCTCACTTTGGGGCAGGCCAGCGGTAGTCGCTGATCTGCTTGCGCAGCGTGACTTTGCTGACCTTGCCGGTAGCGGTGTGAGGTATCTCATCCACAAAAACCACATCATCCGGAATGCAGAACTTCGCGACTTTGCCCTGGTAATGGGCAAGGATCTCTTCCCGGCTAACGTCCTGGCCGGCCTTCCTGACCACCACGAGCAGCGGCCGCTCGTCCCACTTATCATGGGTCAGCCCTAAAGCAGCTGCTTCGGACACCGCAGAATGGCTCATGGCAATGTTTTCCAATTCGATGGAGCTAATCCACTCGCCGCCGGATTTGATCACGTCTTTTGAGCGATCGGTAATCTGCAGGTAGCCATCCATGTCCAGGTTGGCCACGTCGCCGGTGGGGAACCAGCCGTCGACGAGTGGACTGTCGTCCTTATTGTAGTACTGGTCGATGACCCAGTAGCCACGGACAAGCAGGTCTCCGGACGTTTGCCCGTCACGGGGAAGTTCGTTGCCATTGTCGTCAACAATCTTGAGGTCAATTCCGAATGGCGGGCGCCCCTGCTTGATATCAAGCTTAAAGCGCTCTTCATCGTTCAACCCACGGTGCTTGGACTTGGGGGTGTTGACGGTGCCCAGCGGCGACAGCTCGGTCATTCCCCAGGCATGCTGGATGGTGATGCCATATTCATCTTTGAAATTCCGCATCAGCGCGGGCGGGCAGGCGGCTCCGCCGACAATCATTCGCTCCACGGTGGACAGTTTCGAGCCTGAATTCCGCAGATGCTGAAGAACACCCAGCCAGACGGTTGGAACACCGGCAGAGAAGGTCACGCCTTCATTCTCAAACAGTTGGTAGAGGCTTTCGCCATCCATACCATCGCCCGGGAAGACCAACTTCGCGCCCACCAGCGGTGCGGTATAGGGAAGGCCCCAGGCATTCACATGGAACATGGGGACAACGGGCAGGACCACATCCTGGCCTGAGAGGTTCATGGCATCGGGGAGGGCGCTCGACAATGCATGAAGCAGGGTTGATCGATGGGAGTACAGAACGCCTTTGGGATTGCCGGTGGTTCCTGAGGTGTAACACAGTGATGAAGCTGAGTTCTCATCGAGCCGGGGCCAGGTAAACTCCTCGGATTCGCTGGCTATCAGATCCTCGTAACAAACCAGGTTCTGGACGCGTATATCCGGCATGTGGTCCCGGTCGGTCATGGCAATCCAGTACTTTACGCTCGGGCATTGCGGCGCTATGGATTCAACCAGGGTTGAGAAGCTGGTATCGAAGCACAGAATCTGATCTTCAGCGTCGCTCACAATCCAGCTTACCTGCTCGGGAAAAAGTCGGGGGTTTACCGTGTGGGTAATGGCGCCAATACCTGAAATGGCGTAATAAAGCTCAAAATGTCGGAAGTTGTTCCAGGCCAGCGTGGCAATGCGACTTCCGGTGTCAACACCAAGCGTCAGTAGCGCGTTGGCCGCCTTTTTGGAACGTTTATGAGCCTCTGCATAGGTATAGCGATGAATGGGGCCTTCGACAGTTTGGGAAACAATCTCGATGTCACCATGATATCGCTCTGCATGTTCCAGAATGGAAGACACGATCAGAGGCTGATTCATCATTTTGCCTTGCATACGTAACTCTCTTGTTGTTGGACGGTTGTGTTGTGGGGTCAGGCCGCGGCTCGCCTGCTTTTCTCAGGACTCGCTTTGCGGTCTTTAGCGGACTTAAAGATCAGTCGCCTGTCCTCTATGGCATCTTTAAGCAACATTTTCCTGTCATACCTGTAATTCATCAGGATTTGCCAGGGGTAATGTTTACCCTGCCTGGGGAGGCGATGTTTTCCACGTTGCACATAACCCGCACTCAGCGAGTCCAGGATGCCTTCGTCAAGTCTGCTCTGGTCGATATCCTGGGGAATGACAACATCCAGTTTCTGGCTATTCATAAACTTGAAAAGCCTGCAAAGGTAGTCTGCTGCAATGTCCAGCTTGAGTGTCCATGAGGAGTTGGTGTAGCCGAATATCCAGGCCAGGTTAGGCATCTTTTCAACCAGGACCCCCTTATAGGCCATCTTGTCGCCCAGGACCTCGGCCTTCCCGTCAACAGACAGCTTCATACCGCCAAACATCTGAAGGTTGAGCCCGGTTGCCGCGATGATGATGTCGGCTTCAAGTTCTTTGCCTGATTTCAGCAGGATGCCCTTGCTGGTGAAGTGATCGATGTGATCCGTTTCAATGGACGCTGTTCCTGCTCTCAAGGCCTTGAACAGGTCCGCATCAGGCACCGCACACAGGCGCTCGTCCCAGGGCATGTAATCCGGCGAGAAATGTTTCATGTCGACGTTGGGGCCAACATGTTTGCGGACATGGGAAAGAAGAACGCGACGCATCAGCGTGGGCCAGCGACGGCATGAAACGTACATAACGCGCTGCATCAAGATGTTTCTTTTACGGGCCAGGCTGAATGCCCAGCGAGAAGGCATGACCCGCTGAAGTGCGGCAGTGATCTTGTCTACAGACGGAATTGAATAGACGTAGGAAGGGGACCGCTGGAGCATGGTGATATGCCCGGCCTTCTCAGCCATCGAAGGCACTAACGTGACCGCTGTCGCGCCACTGCCAATCACGACCACTTTCTTACCGCTGTAATCCAGGTCTTCGGGCCAGTGCTGGGGATGGATGATTTGCCCCTCGAAGTCGGTTTCCCCGGGGAATTCGGGGCGAAAGCCGTCATCGTGGTTGTAATAACCGGTGCAACTGATAAGAAAATCGCAACTGTATTCCTGAGTCTCGCCACTGGGTTCATGCAAGGCGGTGATATGCCAGCGTTGATCTTCGCTGGACCAGTCTGCGTGGGTGGTCTTCAGGCCGTACCGAACCTTGTCCTTCACGCCATATTGATCGGCGGTCTTTTCGATGTAGTCGCGAATCGAGCGTCCGCCTGCCAGAATCTTGAGTCCGTTCCAGGGGCGAAAGTTGTACCCAAAGGTCAACATATCCGAATCTGATCGAATACCCGGATAGCGGAACAGGTCCCAGGTACCGCCTATGCGCTCACGGCGCTCCAGGATAGCCAGGCTTTTGTCCGGGCAATCCTCTGCCAGATGACAAGCTGTTCCAATTCCGGACAGTCCTGCACCAATTATTATTACGTTGTAATGCTGCTTACTCATGTGCGCTCCACGTTCATCGAGAACCGGTGATTAGAGAGGCTGGATACTGAGTAATTTATGTGTATTGGCGACTAATTTATTGTCAATATCGGACACATGTTTAACAATACCGGACACGACTACGGTGGAATTTATTGAGGGTGTGATGGGCAGCCTGATTCAAGCGACCAATTTGTGGGGGTACGATGAGCTGGTGAAGAAGCTGGGTGGGGATCCGAACCGGTATCTGGCTCGTTTTCACATTCCGCCAGCCCCGGAAAGACCGGACGATTCCTTTGTTCTTTACCGGAGTGGCGTTCTGTTGCTCGAAGCCACGGCGGCGCAATTGAAATGTCCGGATTTCGGGCTGCGGCTTGCGCAATGGCAAGGCCTGGAGATGTTGGGGCCGGTCGCCGTCATCGCGCGAAACTCAGGCTCCGTTATCGAAGCGTTTGAGGCGATTGCCAGCTACCTGTACATCCACTGTCCTGCGCTGTTGCTTCGCCTGCAGCCTTCCGGAACTGGAGACTGGGTTCAATTCGATTACCGGATTACGGAGTTGTCGCCGCCACAGTTACGCCAGTCCTATGAACTGAGTCTTGCCAATGCGATGCAAATCCTTCGAATGCTTGCAGGGGAAAGCGCCAGGCCGGAGCTGGTGTCCTTCCTTCATGGTCAGGTGGGATCGGACGAAAGCTACGCGAAATCGTTTGGCTGCGAAGTAAGGTTCGATCAGGACTGGTGTGGATGGCGGATTTCGGCAAAGCTGGCACGCCAGCCCATCGATCATGCCGACTCCCAGGCCTTGTACTATGCAACCAGATACCTCGAGTCGCACTATGCGCCCGGTAGCACTGCACTCTCGGCACGGGTGACTGAGTTAATAGGTCGGCTTCTGCCCACCGGGCTTTGCAGCGCCGACACTATTGCTGCCGAACTGGCCATTCATCCCCGAACCCTGCAGCGCCACCTGGCCGAAGAAGGGTATCGATATGAAGAGCTGCTGGATCGGGAGCGGCGGCAGCAGGCTATTCGTTACCTGGGCGAGCCAGGTCTGCATATGGTCCAGATAGCCGGGCTTCTGGGCTACACCGAACAAAGCACCCTGAGCCGATCCTGCCGGCGCTGGTTTGGAACAACCCCAAAGAAATACAGAGAGCAGCTGCAGGCCTCTCTCCCATCCGGCGCGAATGGTCATACGCCCTGATGTAGTTTCGGGTACTCCCTTTCTCAAATAAACATAACGTTCGTTGTGTTAATGTGGCGGCCTTGCTACGATTATCCAAATCGTAATTGGTCACTCGGATTGCCCGTGAGGCCGCCAACATCATTAATGGCCGGTTAACTGCCAGCCTGACACAAACCGAGGCGATTGCCTGATTCCTGCTTGAGGCTGCTATGGCTAGTGATCTGGATAAAAACGTCAACATTGCCCTAAATAAATTCCGTCCTCATGGCGGTTGGCTGGAGAAGCCGACGGATCTTCAGCCGCCGCTTGAAGATGAAATCAACGCCGACGTGGTTATTGTCGGTGCCGGCTACGCCGGCCTCTCCACCGCCCTGGAACTGGCCGAGGCGGGCGCCAATGTGGTCGTTCTGGAGCGCGACTTCGCCGGCTTCGGTGCGAGTGGGCGTAACGCAGGATATCTTGCTGGCAGCATGGGGATCGAGTTCGAATTCTTTCTCAAACGAGTCGGTCGGGAGAAAGCCAGGGAGATTGTCCGTTTCTACGATGAAGGCGTTGCCTATGTGGAAGGTCGACTCGACAAGCTGGGAATACACTGTGACTACAACGCCTCCGGCATCATTCGCGCGGCAGTTCACGCCTCCCAGGAGAAAAGACTGCGAAAGAGCATGGAGCTTGGCCTGGAACTGGGTTCGCAGACAGAATTCCTGGATCAAACGGAGATGCGGGCTCGCGGAATACCGCCGGCGTTTCTGTTTGGCTGCTACCAGAAACACGGCGGCACACTGGACCCCGGCAAGTATGTGCTGGGCCTCAGGCGCACGGCGTTGCAGGCCGGTGTAAAACTCTACGAACAGACTCCGCTGGTTTCCTACACTGAGGGACCGGTAGTCACTTGCGACACCGAACGGGGTCGGGTACGCGCACCTTACCTGGTGTTAGCGACCAATGCCTATACCCCTCAGCTCGGTCTGCTGGGGAACAAGGTGGCGCCATTGCGGGTTTCGGCGATCGAAACCGAACAGCTGACCGCCTCGCAACTTGAGTCCTTAGGATGGCAGGGACGAGAGGGCATTGTGACACCGCACCTGACCATGGAAAGTCATCGCCTGACCGCCCGCAATACGCTGGTTATTACGACCAAGCGGCTGAACTATGTGTATGGCTCAAAAACGCCAAACGTCCCGGACAAAGCCGCTTATCGCGAACTCGCAGTAGCACTGAATGATCGCTTCCCAACCCTGAAAGGGCTTGGTATCCAGGCCTGCTGGAGCGGCTATGTCAGCCTTGCCTACGACGCCTTGCCGGTGGTGGGCGAGACCGGCGCCAACCAGAACATTCTCTACACCGCCGGGTGCTCCGGGCATGGCGTTGCTACCCAATCTCTTATGGGAAAGCTACTTAGTGAGCGAATTGGTGGTTCCGAGCATCCGCTGCTTTCGGCACTGCGGCATAAGTCACCTACAACGCTGCCTGAGCCGCTGCAGTGGTGCGCCCTCAAATTCGCTCTGGGTGCTGCAAACCGAATTGACGGCTACATTAACCGTAACGCGCGTAGAAAAAAGCTTGGGTAATACGAGAGGCCGCATGAAACGTACTCACAACCGCTTCAGGGTATTTTGGCTTTGGTTACCGCTCGCACTTGTGGTCAGTGCGTGTGGCGAGCAGGAGCAAAAAACGCCGGAACCTGTCTCTCGGCCGGTCAAGCTTTTCACCGTGGGTGAAACGGCCAGCCCCCGGACGTTGAGGTTTCCCGGTAGTGTTTCTGCAGTCCAACAATCGGAAATGGCATTTGAAGTCTCCGGGCGCATCATTGAAATGCCAGTCACCGAAGGTGATCGGGTAGAGGCCGGTACGGTACTGGCCAGGCTCGATCCGCGGGATTACGAATCCGAACGTGATCGGGCCCGCGCCGAGCGCAATGCCGCCCGGGCCGACTTCAATCGTTATGACAAAGCCTACCAGGCAGATGCGGTAACGGCGCAGCAGCTGGATATGGCCAGGCGCGCCCTGGAGGTGGCAGAGGCGGGGCTCCAGAGGGCCAATAAAGCTGTTGAAGACACAGTTATGCAGGCTCCGTTCAGTGGGCGTGTTGCCCGCAAGCTGGTGGAGGACTTTGCCAATGTGCAGGCCAAGCAACCGGTGATGATCCTGCAAAGTGACAACGCCCTGGAAATGAAGGTCAATATCCCTGAAGCCGACTGGGTGGGCCATAAGCCCGTCACATCTGCTGCGGAGATCGAACAGGACGCCGACATCAGGGTTGTGCTCAGTTCACTTCCGGACAGGGCTATTCCGGCGCGAATTACGGCCTTTTCCACCTCTGCCGACCCGATCACCCGTACCTTCGAAGTTACGGTTGGTTTCGAGCCGCCGAAAGACCTCTCGGTGAGTCCCGGGATGACCGGCCATGTCGCCTATACCCCTGCGCCGGAAGCGGCGCCGGCTGGCCTGTCGATTCCTGCCCAGGCCGTTGTCGCAGCCCCTGATAAATCCCCCTATGTCTGGCTGTTCGATTCAGCAGCCGGCACGGTGACAAAGCGCGCTGTTGAGGTGGGCGAACTGACAGGTGACAGCATCCAGGTGATCTCCGGGCTTGAGACTGGCGATCGCATTGCGGTGTCGGGTGTGCATACGATGTCCGAGGGTTTTCCTGTACACGCATTGGAGGATTGAGATCATGGATATTGCCTCCATCGCCATCCGCAAGCGGGTTGTTACCCTGGTGCTCACGGTCGTGATGCTCGGTGCGGGCCTGTTGACCTACAGCGGGATGAGCCGCCTTGAAGACCCGGAATTCACGATCAAGGACGCCCTGGTCATAACACCATACAGCGGTGCGTCAGCAACGGAAGTGGAACAGGAAGTCAGTGAACGGCTGGAAAAAGTCGTGCAGCAACTCGGGGAACTGGAGCGCGTCAAGTCAAAGTCCGAGCGGGGGCTGTCGACGCTGACGGTGACCATCAAGGAGAGCTACGATAAGGAAACCTTACCCCAAGTCTGGAACAAGCTGCGGCAGAAAATAAACGATGTCCAGCGGGACTTGCCACCGGGCGCCGGCCCATCCATCGTTCTCGATGACTATGGCGATGTCTACAGCGTGTTCATGGTCGTTACCGGTGATGGCTACAGTTATGCCGAACTCAAGGAGTACGTGGATTCACTGCAGCGAGAACTCCTGCTGGTGCAGGACGTTGGCAAGATTTCCACCTTCGGTGAACGGCAGGAGGCCATCTTCGTCGAGTTCAACCGGGACCGCATGTCTCAGTTGGGCATTTCACCGACCGCAATCATCGAGGAGCTGCGCCAGAAGGGGATAGCGGCAGATGCCGGCCGCGCGCGTGTCGGGTCGGAATTCGTCACCCTGACCCCATCCGGCGGTCTCGACTCGGTATCGGATTTCGAGTCATTGCTGATCCACGGCGGCGAGGGCCGGCAACTGTATCTGCGTGATATTGCCAACGTTCGACGCGGCTACGTTGAGCCCCAGGATGCCAAGATACGATTTGACGGTCGACCCGGTATTGGCCTGGGTATTTCCACCGTCTCGGGTGGCAACGTCGTGACGATGGGTGAAGCCGTGCAGGCCCGACTGGCGGAGCTGGAAGGCCAGCGCCCGGTGGGCATGGAGCTGGGTGTTGTTTCCCTGCAATCGGAAGCGGTGACCGAGGCGATCTCCGGGTTTGTCACCAGCCTGTTGCAGGCGGTTGCCATTGTGATTGTAGTGTTGCTGCTCTTCATGGGCTTGCGCAGCGGCCTGTTGATCGGCTTTGTGCTGGTATTGACGATTGCCGGATCCTTTCTGTTTCTCGATCCGATGGGGGTGGCGTTGGAACGTATCTCCCTCGGTGCCCTGATTATTGCGCTCGGCATGCTGGTGGATAACGCCATTGTGGTGGTCGATGGCGTGCTCATTCGTATGCAGAAGGGGAAAACCGCCGAGCAGGCGGCCTCGGAGGTGGTCAGGCAGTCTGCCTGGCCGCTGTTGGCGGCCACTCTGATCGCGATACTGGCGTTTGCTGCAATCGGCACCTCGAACGACGCTACCGGGGAATATTGCCGTTCGCTGTTCCAGGTGGTGATGGTGTCGCTTCTGTTGAGTTGGCTAACCGCGGTTACGGTGACGCCCCTGCTGTGCGTTATGTTCCTGAAGCCCCCCAAAGACAACCAGTCGAATTCTGACCCCTATGGCGGCGGATTTTACCGGCGCTACAGGGATTTCCTGCGTACCTGTATCCGCCACCGTTATTTGAGTTCGGCAACGGTGGTCGGCGTGTTTGCCGTCGCGGTGTGGGGATTCTCCTTTGTTGAGCAGAGTTTTTTCCCGAGTTCGACGCGTCCCCAGTTCATGGTGGATTACTGGCTGCCTCAGGGGGCGCACATCGATGCGACGAGCGTTGATGCGAAGCAGGTCGAACAGATGCTGCTGGAAACGGAGGGCGTCACACATGTGACCACGACGGTTGGGGAGGGGGCGCCACGATTCCTGCTGACCTACCAGCCGCAGCAGCCAAACAGCGCCTACGCGCAGTTCCTGGTCAATGTGGACGATTACCGGATTATTGACGAGCTGATACCGGAAATCGAAACCGAGCTTGCCGACCGATTTCCGGATGCGCTCGTCTACGCCAATCCATTCGAGCTGGGCACGGGAACCATTGGCAAGGTCCAGGCACGGCTGAGTGGCCCCGACGCGAACGAATTGCGGAGGCTGGCCGGTGAAGTGGAAGAGATCTATCGGAGAGATGCTGACACCAAGGGCGTTCGCACCGATTGGCGGCAACGGGTAAAACTAGTACGAGCCAACCTTGCCCAGGAACAGGCTAACCTGAACGGCATCACCCGAGCGATGGTGGCGGAGGCGATGCAGGAAGGTTTTCAGGGCGTGAATGCCGGTGTTTACCGGGAAGGGGACTTGCTTCTTCCCATCATCGTCCGCGCCGACCAGGTCGCACGTAACGATATCGACAGCCTGTCAAACCTCCAGATCTGGAGCCCGGCCGCGCAGAAGATGATTCCATTGCGTCAGGTCGTGCGATCGTTCGAAACTGTCTTCGAGGATGAAATGATTCACCGCCGCGATCGCAAGCGCACCATCACCGTGTTCGCTGATCCCAGCGAGGGTAGTGCAAGCGAGCTCTTTGCCAGACTGCGCCCCCAGGTTGAGGCCCTGTCTCTTCCTCCTGGCTACACGCTGGAATGGGGCGGTGAGTACGAAGATTCCCGCAAAGCTGAAGCGGGCCTTGCGGCAACGATCCCTGTGTTCATCTTCGCAATGATTCTGATCACCATCCTGATGTTTAACTCATTGCGCCAGACGCTCGTCATCTGGCTGTGTGTACCCCTGGCGGTGGTTGGGGTTACGGCGGGTCTCTTGATCACAGGGCAGCCCTTCGGTTTCATGGCCCTGCTGGGGTTCCTCAGCCTGATGGGTATGCTGATCAAGAATGCCATTGTGCTTGTTGAAGAGATTAACCTGGAAAGCGGCGAAGGTAAGCCATTGAATGCGGCCATTGTGGATTCCGGAGTCAGTCGCCTGCGGCCGGTGGCCATGGCTGCACTCACCACGGCGTTGGGCATGATTCCGTTGGTGTTCGATGCCTTCTTCGTCTCTATGGCGATCACCATCATTGGCGGGCTGTTGTTTGCCACAGTCCTGACCATGGTAGTGCTGCCAGTGCTTTACGCCTTGATCTACCGGGCGGAGGCTGAGGACTCCTCCGCCGGCACCTGAATGTTCTGAGGGAACGGGGTTAGCGGCTTGAGAGGCTAATCCCCGAAGCTCCCATCCTGAGTTCCGGACGACGCAGCAACTTCAGGCCGAACAGGATCATCCACAACGGGAATAGCAACACGACAATAATCAGCATTCCGTTGGTGAGATTGCCAAGAGCCGGGAAAAAGCCGAACACGAAGAACAGTCCGAAACACCAGCCGACGATCTTCAGCGGAACGAGGACGGACGCCCCCCAACCAGCTTGTTTCAGCTGTCTGCCTACGATAATTCCCCAGAACAACACGACCGGACCTTCACACCACCACAGCCCCCTCTGACTGAAGTAGGCGACGGTTGCCCAAATCGACTCCGCAACCGCTTTGCCTGCTTCGTCAGCACCGTCGTGCAAAGTTCCCAAGGTGTGCAGTGCGGTTTGCAGGATGGCAGCACCGCTCACGCCCACGACGACATACAGGAGAATGGCAAGCGCCGCCATATCACCGAAGGCTCCCGCTTCATCCCGAAAGCGGTGCCAAAGATAGCCGCCGATGACCAAAACCGGAAAATAGAAACCCAGCAGGTCGACAAACATGGACAAGCGGAAGAGTTCGCGCATTTCCGGCGGTAAGCCCAGCATCCTCGCGCCATCCAGGGTCAACGTGAAGTCGCCTTGGGTGACGATTCCCGCCAGGACAACGTTCAGGTAGGCGAAGATCCCACCGGCTATGGCGACCCAGGCTGTAAAGCGCTCCATTTTTTCTTGATTGGCATTCATATTTTTCTCCATCAGTGGTTTATTGGGTATTGCGACTTGTTGGGGACAGGTTCGACAGATAGTGGGCCGTGGCAAGAATGTCTTCCTCCGACAATGCGGCCGCCATGCCATTCATCACCTGGGTAGGATCCTTGCGGGTGCCGCGCTTAAACGCTGTCAGCTGATCGACCAGATAGATTTCACCCTGGCCCGCCAAGCGCGGGCCGCTTGAAGAGCCATTGAGCTGATCGCCATGACAGGTTGTGCACCCGCTGTTGTCCACGATGTTCTGTCCCCGTTCCCCCAGGAAGGCATTGGCGCCGGGGGACTCGACAGTGACCGGTGCCTGACGCTCGAAGTACGCCGCCAGCATCTCGATCTGGTTGTCGGTCAGGCTCCTGGCCAGTGGTTGCATCTGGGGACTGTGTCGGCGACCGTTCGCATAGGCATTCAGCTGGTTCTCGATGTACGAAGCCGATAGCCCCGCCAGGGACGGGTACATAGCGTTTCCGGATTGCCCGTTCTGGCCATGGCACAGGGCGCAGGTATCCTGTAGTTGCGGCCATTCGCCGCCATTGGATTCGTATTCGGTGGTTTGCTGGTCGACTACCTTTAAAAAGTGGTACCCCGCCCACAGCTCCGGACCCACCACCGCGCCCAGGGCCACGCCGCCGGCTACGGCCAGGGTGGCGGCAATCTTGATGACTCGCTTCATCAGGTGTTCCTCCCGACTTGTGTGAGTGCCTGTAAAGCCTGGAACGCAGCCCGGTGACCGGAGCGGACCGCCCCGTCCATGGCACCTGGCCAGATGTCGGCCGTTTCCGTGCCGGACCAGATCAACCGACCGGTCGATGGACGCAAGAACCTGCCCCATTGGGTCCAGAAGCCTGGTGGAATCGGATGGATGCAGGTAAGGCTCCAGGAGTCGACCTTGCCCCAATCATGGTCGTGGAACTGGGTTGGGTGCCGGGCCTCCTCGCCCAGGGCCCGGGCATAGATATCCGTCAGCACGCTTTCCGCCTGTTTGGCGTCATGGGTTAGTTGCCCCGGTTTGATAAAGGCGTTGATGACACCGACGGACCCATCGGGCGGAGAGTTGTCATAGGACCAGATCACCGGCCCGTCGAGCTGAGCGATTTGACCATTCAGGCCCTTGTCTCGCCAGAACGGGCGAGGATAGACGTGGACGGTTTTTCGCATCGGCGCATGGGCCGGCCAATTTGCCTGTAGTTGTGCACGGCCCGAGGGGAGGGCGGGACTGTAGGTGAACTGGTTGCAAAGGGCCGGGTTGAGTGCAGTGATGACCTGACGGGCCCGGATAACGCCCTGAGCGGTATGCACCTCCACAATATCCTGGTCCCAGCCGATGATTTTCCGCACCGGGCAGGACAGTTTGAGTTTGTCACCCAGGTCTTCCGCCATTCTGGTGCAGAGAACCTGTGATCCCCCGACAAACCGCGTCTCTTGGGCGCCATCCTTGATCCCTTCGAGCTGCTCTATGCTGCAGTCGGAAGTGTTGATGATCGAGAGAAAGTGCAGGAGGCTGAGGCTGGCGGGTGAAGAGCCGAAAGTGAGGGTGGTGGACATGTTGAATCCGATCTTGTCTTCTTTGCTCACGCCTTGTTGTTGCAACCACTCTCCAACCGTCATGCTGTCCAGCTTGGTGGCATTTGGAGCGGTCCAGGGCGCGTCACCCGGTACCGAGCGCGCCATGTTGTTCAGCTTACTGGCGATGTGGTGGCTGACGCTGGCACCGCCGTTGCTAGACTCCTCTGCGTATCGGCCATCACCTGCCAGATAGACGGTTTTGCCCTGGTAGTACTGGTCGAAGGTGTCCACTTCCAGCTGGCGAGCCAGGTCCGCAATGGCTGTCTGTCCGGGACCGATCCACTGGCCACCGGCTTCAGAAACAATTCCGTTTCCCAATTCATGGTTGTAGGTACGGCCGCCCACCCGGTCCCGGGCTTCCAGAACCACAAAGGATTCGCAGCCGGCTCGCTGTAGATCCCTTGCCGATGTCAGGCCGGCCAGGCCTGCTCCGATGATTGCCACGTCCACTACATCCGTTTCGGCCGTTCTCAAAAGGTCCTCACCCAAGCGGGCAGTCGTTGCCGTTGCTCTTCCTGCCAGAGCAAGCCCGCCCGCGAGGGCGCCTCCACCCAAGGCCCGGACCAGAAAGCGCCGACGGGCTCTATGCGGCTGTTTATCGTTATCTGATTTCATAATCCACCCTTGTCGCGTTATCCATCCAAATTATAATTACGGATGTTATGTTAATATACATAACAATCGTTATTGAGCAAAGAGCAAGCGATCAGAGGTAAGGGCTTAACGCGGCGGATCGGCAAAGTCGGATACTGATTCCTTATTTTAAAATAAAAATAACGTGTGTTGCGTTAAATTGGAGGGCTTGCTAATCTCTGGTTTGACTCTGCAAACGAGGCACGACACTGAGGCACGCTAATATGGCTAAGAAAGTTTCCTCTGACATTTCGATCAACGCGCAACGCCGGCAATTGCTCAAGTTTGCCGGCGCATCGGCTGCCGCGGGAGGGTTCGGTTTAAGCGCCGGGCTAGCCAGGGCGGGCGCAACCCTTGCCCCTGATTCTTCCGACGGCGTATTGGACGTCGCCATCATTGGTGGCGGTCTGTCAGGACTGACGTCGGCGCGGGATCTTCAGCGCGCAGGCTGCGAATCCTTCGTGGTCCTGGAAGCCCGGGACCGGGTGGGCGGACGAACGCTCAACTACGACGTGGGCAACGGTGAAGTATCGGACGTGGGTGGGCAGTGGATCGGCCCGAGCCAGACGGCCGTGGCGGATCTCGCTCGCGAACTGGAGGTTGAAACCTTTCCGTCCTATTACGAAGGCAAGACCGTCATTCTGGGTGGTGAAGGGCAACTGGCGATCGATCTGGAGGGGACTTTTGGTACCGATCATGCGATAGCCGAGAAACTGAGCAAGCTCTCGCGGGATGTGCCTTCAGGAGCACCCTGGAAATCCCCAAGGGCGGAAGAGCTGGACAAGCTTTCAGTGGGTGATTGGCTGGCCAGGCAGGACATCAAAGTGGAGGATCGAGTGAGCTGGGACGGCAGTATAGCCCTCACCGGCGGCGCAATGCCTGCAAAGATGGGGTTCCTGCACTTTCTCTCCATGATTAACTCTGCAACGAGTGACTACTTCAAGCTGGACTCGATCAAGGACAGCGCCCAGGGCACCCGGTTCGTGGGGGGCGCCCAACTCCTCAGCATCAAGATGGCAGAAGAGCTGGGGGATAAGCTGCGCCTGTCCTGTCCTGTTCGGAGAATTTCCGACTGGGATGGCGATGTGGTCACCCTGCACACGGATCAGGGAACCATTCGCGCCCGGCAGGTGATCATGGCGCTGAGTCCGCCGTTGTGTCAGCAGATCGAGTTCAGCCCAGCTCTCCCCGAGAAAAGAGCAGCGCTTCAACGCGCGTGGCCCGCCCATTCCCCTGCGCGAAAGACCGCCATGGTCTATTCCCGCCCGTTCTGGCGCGAGCAGGGGCTTAACGGCCATATCTTTCAGGTCAACGGTCCCATCATCTGGGCCTATGACAACTCGCCGGCCAGTGGCGAAGTGGGGGTTATCAACGCCTTCGTATCCAACGCCAATTTGCCGTCCGATCACAACCAGGCGAAACACGCCCTGGCGGAAATCTATGCCCAGGCATGGGGCGACGAAGCCTTGCGCCCCGTGGCGTACCACGATCAGGACTGGGGGCAGGTGGACCCCTGGACCATCACCTGTATTTCCGCAATTCCGCCGGGATTCTGGACCACCCATGGCGAAGCTCTTAACCCTCCCAGCGGCAATCTTATCTGGTCCGGTACCGAGACCGCCGATATCTGGGCCGGTTATATGGATGGAGCGGTCCGCTCCGGTCACCAAAGCGCCCTTGAGGCACTGAATGCCCTGCGGTTGAGGAGGCATACATGAAGAAAAAAATCCTTATCGGTATTCCGGCGGTCCTAGCGCTGGCACTCGTGTTCTTCGGGCCCGAACTGGTGGATCTCATCCGGCTCCAGACCTATCTCACGGAGTCGCAGGAAGCCTACGAGGCCAATAAAGGCGAATGGCCCCACCTGACGGATGCCTGTGAAAGCTGCCATGGCCGTAACGGGAATTCGCTGCACCAGGGCTATCCCAGTCTGGCGGGACAACCAGAATCGTACCTCGCGACCCAGCTTCGCAATTTTGCCAGCGGTCAGCGGGACAACCCGAATATGGCCCCGCTCGCCATGACCATGAGTGAGGAGGAGATCCAGCTCTATGCGGAGTTCTTTTCCAGGCAGGTCGCCAAAGAAAACCAGTTCTTCGATGCGGATCCGCAGCTTCAGGAGCAGGGCAAACGGTTGGTTGAGTCGGGTGGTTGCGCTGGCTGCCACGGAACCAACCTGACCGGTCAGGGCGAGTTCCCGCTCCTGGCTGGCCAGGGGTATGACTATCTCCTGAAACAACTCGATGCGTTTGCCAGCGGTGAGCGTAAGGATGCCACCGGCGTAATGAACAGTATGGTTAGGAGCCTTTCATCGGATGAGCGCAAGGCCATTGCCAGCTACCTGGCAGGCCTTTCTCCAGCCACTAACTGATCCGACACGCGTTACCTACAAACAACCGGGAGTCATTATGGAAATCAAAATTGCCATCTTGTGTGTTGCTACCATTTTGCTATGGGCGACCACATTGATCTGGGGTATGAAGTTCCTCAGGAGAAGCAACTACTTGCTCGGTATAGAGTATCTTGTCGTTACAGTATCGACCACAAACCTGTTTATCTATCTTATGAGCGAGTCCCAACTCGCCTATGACATCTCGTTCTTCCTGGACGCTTTCTCAAGGGCTGCTGGCATTCCAATTATAGCCACCGCCGGCCTGATGGCGGTGACGCACAACTACAAGCCTTCCAAGACCGTCGATATCCTGTTTTTTGTTGGCGCTTTCGTGGGAACGGCTGCACTTCTGTCGATCGATGTGTTTGCCAAACCATTGCCTTATTTCTACCTGGTCATGTGGAGCTCATTCTCGATTTACCTCGTTTATTTCGGGTACAGGCTGATTCAGGTAGGGGAGTACCGTCATGCAGTGCATGTCGTTATTGCTATGTTGTGTGGGCAGGCTATTGCCACTATTTACGACTTTTTCAAAATACCGGGCGATGAGCAGCAGATCATTTTCCTGATCCTTGCGTTAACAACCTGGTCCTACCTGGTGGTAGTACTGTATTACGCTTTCTATGCCCTGAAACGTGCAACGATTTCCAGCGGGGGAGCCGATGTTAATGAAGCATTCGTCGAGAAAGCTGGCTAACGACATCGTCGGCTTTATCGAACAGCTCAAAAGGAATGGCGAAGAAGCAGACAGCGGCCATTTCCCGGGATTACGGCGGCATCCGGCGGTAGGCTCGTCCATTCGTCTATTTGTCGAAGAGGCGCGTCGCTCAGAGTCGATGCTCTGTTCGGAAGTGGATACTCTGGCCGCCCGCATCAGCGTTTTGGAGCGCCGGCATGCCGACGAGCTTTCCGACCGGGATGCGCGTATCAAGGAACTAGAAGAGCAAATACACACGGCATGGTTAGCGGTGGATGCCCATGAGCGGGAAGTCGGAGCGCTCAGGGCGGAGCAGCATGTATGGGGACTGATCCAGTCGGCGCTCACAGAAGGAGTGTGGGACTTCATTGTCAGTAATGGACGAATTGATGATCCGGACAGCAGGTTGATCATTACAGATGCCTTCCGGAATCTGCTTGGATACAGCCGGGAAGAATTGCCGGATGGCCTGGATAACCAGGCCATGATTACTCACCCAGACGATCTGCCCAGGCTCATGGCGGCGCTTGAGAGTGAGCTCCTTTCGCCCTCCGGGTCTGGCGAGTATGTTGAAGAGTACCGAATGCAACATAAAACCGAGGGCTACTGTTGGTTCCGTGAGCGCGGCCGGGCAATTCGGGATGAGCGGGGGAATCTGGTTCGTATCATTGGTGCAGTCAGAAATATCGAAGATGAGCATTCGGCGAAGGCCGCTCACAGAAAACTGATGGATAACAGCCGGGATACGTACGGCAAAATATCCGAAGTGGTTGATTTGATCAGCAGCCTCGCCGCCCAAACCAATTTGTTGGCCCTCAATGCGGCTATTGAGGCTGCAAGAGCTGGATCTGCGGGCAGGGGATTCTCGGTGGTGGCTGACGAGGTGAAGAAGTTGGCGGATCGAACCCACGAAGCGACCAACCGGATACAGGAGATGCTTGAGTCGCCAGCGGAAAACTGATCGTACCCGGGGTGGGTTACACGGCCGATCCGGGAGGTGGCGAGATCAGGGTGATCAGCGCATCCAGAAGCGCTTTTGCCCGGCTCTGCTCAAACCTTTCCGGTTCAATCGGATGCATCATCATCCAGCCATCGCTGATCGCACTTAGTTGGTCTGCCAGCAAGTCAGCTGGAATGTCACTCCGAATGACACCTTGCGCCTGCCCTTTTGCCAAGATTGCCGCCAAACCCTGGCGAAAGCGAAAGTAACGTTGTTGTATTACATTGGCAAACGCTGGTTCATGCCGGGCATGGGCCAGAAGTTGAAACACGGCGAGCCAGGTGTCTGTTTCGTTAAGGCTAGTCCAATCCAGCCACTGCTGGATGACGACCCTGACATCGACTGATCCCTCGCCGGAATCCAGCATCGTATCAAACTGATCGAACAGGCTTTGTGCGACCGCGGACACCATTTCTTCTTTGTTTGCAAAGTAGTATGTGACCGCCCCTGTTGTGCATCCGGCTTGCTTGGCCACTTTGCGCATGGAGGCTCCGGAATACCCCTCCTGGGCGATCACTGATATCGCCGCCGCCAGCAGTTCCGCCCGTTTTGCCTCACGATCTCCTACCGGGCGCCCCCGCCGTGTTGTTTTTGATTCATGGTCGTCATCGCTTCGACGAGGGCTGGTTGGTGAGGAAGTGTCTGGTTCGGAGTCGCTCATAAGAAGAGATGGCATAGATGATTGGATAACAGTGGATTTGAATTCTCACCTACATGTCAGGTGTTATCCAAAAGGATGCACTAAAGACGATTCCCCGTGCAAGTCCTTATTCTGCCGAGGTGAAACCGGCTATGTAGCAGCGTCAGGGGCTCGGGGCGGCGAGAGAAGGGTAATGGCGGCGTCCATAAGAGCCTGGCCCCGACCCGAATGGAATCTGTCAGGTTCGATCGGCATCAGCATCATCCATCCATCGCCCATGGCGCTGAGTTGGTCGGCGAGCAGGTCGGGCGCTATATCGCTTCGTACAACGCCCTGGTTTTGTCCCTTCTCCAATACTGATGTAAGTGCTTGCCGGAATTTGGCGTATCGCCGTTGCACGATGTCTGCGAATGCGGGCTCGTGCCGGGCGTGGGCCAGTAATTGGGTGAGCGCAAGCCAAAGGTCCGTCTCATCAACCTGAGTCCAGTCCAGCCACTGCTGGATTAATCCCCTGACGTCGATCCGGTCCCGGTTAGCGTCCAGCAAACCATCGAATCTGTCGAACAGGCTTTGTGCAACAGCCGCGTCCATCTCTTCCTTGTTGGCGAAGTAGTAGGTGACTGCGCCTGTCGTACACCCGGCACGTTTCGCCACCTTGCGCATCGACGCTCCGGCGTAGCCTTCCTGTGCGGTCACAGCTATGGCAGCGGCCAACAATTCAGCACGCTTGGCTTCGCGGTCTCCGACTGGTCGTCCCCGTCGGCTTGTCGGTTTGGCTTTGCTGGATGCAATGGGACGACCATTGGTCGCGGAGGAGGGAGAATCTGAATGAGTCATAGGCTGGTGGCAGTTCCATAGTCAAATGTCGTTTCCATCGTTTCGCCCCATCTTAGCAGGTGGCCTGATTTAGGAAAACATGAGTTATTAAAAATTCACCCTCACGTCATAAAATAATAATAACATCTGTTGTCATTAAGTGACCTCCTTGATAAAGTCCTAACAGATGTTACGTAAATGTACCTATGGAAAAGCAGGGACGCATCTTTGATTTAGGGATACGCACAACAAGAAATGACGAGAGGTCCATGTAATGAGAAAGAGTCTCCGATTAAAACGGCTTCCCCTGGCAGTTGCGATGCTGTCCGGAAGTATCGGCCTGGCCAGCGTTGGCCAAGTGCAGGCCATGCAATTTGACTTCGGTAGTGACAGTGAGGTGTCCGGCAAGCTGGATATCACTCTGGGGTATGCGGCCTCAGTGCGTGCCGAGGATGCGAAACCCTCTGCATTGAACCCGGCTAATAACCTGCTGGGCACGGGTACCACTCCCAACTATCTTTCCGATGCCCGGGTGCCGGAGGCGGGCGACCTGATTTCCAACGTCTTCAAGGCAACTGCGGAACTGGGGCTGGATTGGCGAAACTATGGCTTTGCGGGCTCTGTTACCTACCAATATGACACCGAGATCATGCACGACGAATCGGTTGATTTTATGGGTAACTCAGCACCCTGGACGGACGCCGCGGAAGATAATGCCGGCAGTTTCTACGATGTTCTGGATGCCTACGCCTACGGCTCTTTCGACATCGCCGGGAACCCCCTTGATCTGCGAGTGGGTAAGCAGGTGATCAACTGGGGTGAGGGGCTGTATTTTCTGGATGGGATTTCAACTCAGGTACCTCTGAACTTCAACAAGCTGGTTACTCCGGGGTCGGAGCTGAAGGAAGCCTATATCGGGGTGAACAGTGTCTATGCCCAGATGGGTATCGGCTACAGCGCGTCGGTCGCGGCCTATGTGCAAACCGATTGGGAAAGAGCCGAATTCGGGCCCCGCGGCACCTTCTACAGCGACGACTTCTTTTTCCGTGGGGGCACGGAGGTTGATCCGCTGCTGGGTGTGCCGATACGGGACCGGGACAGCACGCCTGATGACAGCGGCCAGTGGGGCGTGTCCAGCCGTGTTTTTGTTACCGATGACACGGAACTGGGGGTCTATTACTCCCGGTACCACGAAACCCTCCCGTTCATAAAGCTGACCGCACCGGGCAGTTCGGACGACCTGGGTTCGGCAACAGGACTCCAGCAGGTCTGGCCCGAGGATCTGGACATGTTCGGTCTCAGCATGGCCACCACGGTTGGCACCTGGTCAATCAATGGTGAAGTGGCCTACCGCCCAGACCGGCCGCTGTTCACCAACCTGGCAACGTTTGATGCCAAAGGCCGCAACATTGAAGAGCATGACACCGTCAACGCCTCGGTGCATGGCATCTGGTTGGGTGGCGCGTTACCGCTGGGTATCGACGCGCAACAGCTGCTTGTTCAGCTTGGCGCCGACTATATTGACGGCGACCTGGACAACCTTCAGGCCCACAACTCCGTCCACGGGGAAGTGGTAGCGCCGGATGATCTGGCATACGGCGTCGCGGCCGAATGGAGCGGAACATGGTATGCGGTTTATCCGGGAACCAATCTTACCCTGGGCCTGTTCCTGCAAAGGGATCTTCACGGTAACTCCCATTTCTGGGGCAACTTCGCCGAAGACCGAACGCTTGGAACGGTTTCCCTGACGGCCAATGTCGGCAACTCCCTGGAAACCACGTTGGGGTACAACTGGTTGAACCAGGACAACTCCAACTACGAGACGCAGGATAACGTCAACCTGTCTGTCAACTACAAGTTCTGAGCCTGAGCAAAGGGGGATCCAAACAATGTTGAATAGAAAAGTCCTGTTTACGGCGGTTGCTACGTTAAGCCTTTATACCGCCAACGTTTCTGCGGCCATCAGTTCTGCAGAGGTAAAGCGCCTGCAAGAGGATCTGACGCCGGTTGGCGCCGAGCGTGCAGGGAATGCCGAGGGCACCATCCCGGAATGGACCGGCGGTCGTACAGAGGTGCCGGCCGGATGGGAGCGGGGCGACGACCGCCCGGACCCGTTCGCCGACGAAGTGCCTCTTTTCACAATCACTGCCGCCAATGTGGATCAGTACGCGGATCGGCTAACCGACGGCTCCATTGCGTTGTTGGAGCGTTATCCCGAGTTCAGCATGCCGGTCTATGAGACCCACCGCACCGCCGCCTGGCCGCAGCGGGTTTATGACAGCATTGCTGAGCAAGCCACCACCGCCAAGCTGGTGGATGATGGTAACGGCGTCTCTGGCGTTTGGGGAGCCATACCGTTCCCGATCCCGAAAAACGGAAACGAGGCCATCTGGAACCATAACCTACGTTTCCTGGGGACCTACCTCAACGTTCCATCAGCAATCGCGACCATTGTTTACAACAACGACCAGAAGTTTGAATGGTGGTTCAGCAATAAGGTCCACTATACCTATTACGACCCGAGCATTACCGACGAAACCCGGGAGGAAGGTGCCTTATTCCGTTACGCCGCCACTGTGCACGCTCCGGCCCGGGATGCCGGGGAAGGGTACGTTGCGCTTGAATACATCGATGCCAAGGAAAATCCCCGTAAGGCCTGGACTTACGATCCCGGGGAGCGCCGTGCTCGACGTGCACCCAATCTGGCCTTTGATACGCCGGACCGGCCGATGAACGTGATTGACGACTACGACATGTTCTCCGGCTCGCCTGAGCGCTACGACTGGAAACTGGTGGGTAAGCGGGAAATGTACGTGCCGTACAACAACAACCACCTCAACTCCATCAAGCACTCCGTGGAGGATGTCTATCGCACGCCTGTGATCAACCCGGAGCTGACACGTTACGAACTGCACCGTGTCTGGGTAGTTGAGGCCACCGTTAAGCCTGATGCCCGTCATATCTACGCCAAGCGTGTTTTCTACATCGACGAGGATACCTGGAGCATTCTGGCGACCGACAAGTATGACGGTAACGGCAACCTGTGGCGTGTGGCTTTCAACTTCCCGGTCACCGCACCTGAGGTGCCGGTCACTGCGGGTGGCATCAACGTTCACTACGACCTGAAGGTCGGTGGTTACTACGCCATCGGTGGTGCAACCGGTGAAGAGCGAGCGCCGACCTTCGATGAGGAGGCGCCGCAGTCGGCGTATTACTCCGCATCTGCCTTGCGTCGTCGGGGCCGGTAAGAACCGATTGGGTTGAGACTCCATCACTACTTTGGGATGGAGTCTTGCCTTATAGCTAGGGGACTTTATGAAAAGACTAACCAACGCCAATCGCCGCAGCACAGGCTGCCGTTCCATGAGCAGGCTATTTGCCGCAGGGCTGGCCGCTGTAGTGAGTGTTGAAAGTGCGAGGGCGGAATACCAGGACCCCCTGGATACGCCTGCGCAAATAATGCCTTCTGCACCTCAATCCCTGCTTCTGGACATTACGCAGGTGGATGACCGCCTGGTAGCGGTAGGGGAGCGTGGACATATCCTCTTCTCAGATAACCATGGAAAGGACTGGCAGCAGTCCGAGGTTGCGGTACGTACTCAACTGAATGCCGTGTTTTTTGTCGACGATAAGCAGGGCTGGGCCGTCGGCGAAGACGCGGCAATCGTGCATACCGACAATGGCGGGCTGAGCTGGCAGAAACAGTTCGACGCCCGCAATGCCGAAATCCAGGGTCCACTGTCGGATGTGTACTTCAAGAACGCCAATGAAGGATATGCCGTCGGCGTCTTCGATAAGCTCTATCGCACCGAGGACGGCGGCGAGACCTGGCAAGACTGGTCTGATCATGCCAACAACCCCGATGAATGGCATTTCTTTGCCATTGCCGCCACCGATGCCGACACGCTGTACATTGCCTCCGAAGTCGGCCTGCTGTTCCGTTCCCTTGATGGGGGCGACAGCTTCGAACCGTTGCAGACCGACCACAATGGATCGTTCCACGGCATCCTGGCCAAACGTGCCCCTGACGGCAGCGATTGGCTGATCCTCTCCGGGGTTGGCGGCAAGCTATTTACCAGCAAGGACGGCGGCGAGAACTGGCGTGAGCTGGAGACCCGCACCGAGATGGGGCTGGCCGGTGGTACCTGGTTGGCTGACGGATCGGCACTTGTTGTTGGTACTGAAGGCGTGATGTTGCATGTCTCAGCGGACCTGGCTTCGGTGAAGAAATACCAGCGCGAGAATGGCCTGCCTTTAAGCAGTGTGGTTCAGCAGTCACCGGACAGTTACGTGATGGTTGGGCTGGGTGGTATCCAGGCCATGACACAGCTGCCAGACCGGTGAACGGAGGAGAACAAGAATGAGTAATCCCAACCAGGGGCTGAAGTTTTCAGCGCTGACAAGGGCGGTTTTTACTTTCCGCCTACCCATATTACTCCTCAGCCTGGTGGCCACGGTCTATCTGGCGTGGCAGGCGAGTCTGGTGCAACCCGACACCCGACTGGAGAGACTGATC
The DNA here is from genome assembly GCF_045449855.1 of Marinobacter alkalisoli. Taxonomy (NCBI): domain Bacteria; kingdom Pseudomonadati; phylum Pseudomonadota; class Gammaproteobacteria; order Pseudomonadales; family Marinobacteraceae; genus Marinobacter; species Marinobacter alkalisoli. The sequence continues at coordinate 91,975 of NZ_JBJJLC010000004.1, forward strand.
CCGGGCAGCCATGAGTTTGTGACTAACGCCAGGGAGTTTCTCGGAACCGAGAGCGTTGGCGACAGCAGTATCATTCGAGTGGCGGTCGCACGGGAGCAGGGCACTGTTTTCGATTACGACTACCTGGTCAAGCTGCGGCAGATCAGTGACGACCTGTCACTGCTCGAAGGCGTGGACACCAGCAGCGTCAATTCCCTCTGGTCGCCAGGTATGCTCTGGTTTGCGATCACGCCTCTGGGCTACGACAGTGGCCCGGTGATCGATATGGCCTCGTTCGATGACACGGCCGAGGCGATGGACATTATCCGCACCAATGTCTTCCGCGCGGGGTTGGTGGGAAGCTATGTGTCCAACGACTTCAAGGCCAGCATGATCGACTTTAAGGTGCTGCCGATCAATCCGGCCACGCAGCAGCCGCTGGATTTCAATGCGCTCTCGGATCGACTGGAACAGGTACGCCAGAAACACCAGGACGACAACATCAGCCTCCATGTGATCGGCGATGTGAAAAAAGTGGCCGATCTGGTGGACGGTTTCGGCCAGGTGGCGTTGTTCTTCCTGATTGCATTCCTGATTACAGCGGCGTTGCTGTTCAACTATTCGCGCTGCTACAAGTCCACCCTGATCCCGCTGGTCTGTTCTGTGGTAGCCGTGGTCTGGCAGTTAGGCATGATCAATCTGCTGGGGTATGGGCTGGGGGTATTCTCAGTTCTCGTGCCGTTCCTGGTGTTTGCCATCGCGGTCAGTCACGGCGTGCAGGTGATCAATGCCATCGCCCATGAGACGGCCAAGGGCGAGGACCGGTTCGACGCTGCCCGGGTGACTTTTCACCATCTGCACAAGGCGGGGCTGGTAGCGCTGATCAGTGACGGCATCGGCTTTGCGACCCTGTTTATGATCGATATCGGCGCCATCAAGGATCTGGCAATGGCGGCCAGCATTGGTGTGGCTCTGGTGATCTTTACCAACCTGGTTCTGCTGCCGGTGTTGATGTCCTACGTTGGCGTGTCCCAGCGTTGTGTCGATCATGCCCAATACAAACTGCAGAAAAAGTCAGCGCTTTGGGATGGTCTTGCACACTTTGCCGAGCCAAAGTTGGCGCGTGTCGCTGTTGTTGCTGCTCTGGTTCTGGCCGGTGGGGGTATCTGGTTCAGCCAGGGTTTGAAGATTGGCGATTTGGACAAGGGCGCACCCGAATTGCGTGCCGACTCCCGCTATAACCTGGACACCAACTACATCACCAGCCACTTCAGCACCAGTACGGATTTGATGACGGTGTTCGCCGGCATGCCCGAGGGGCAATGCGAGACCTACAAGGCCATCGAGCTGATTGATCGCCTGGGATGGCAGCTCGCCAATACCGAAGGGGTTAAATCGATGAACTCGCCGGCAACCCGCGCCAAGATGAATCGTTACCTCGGCAATGAAGGCAACCTGAAGATGATGGCGTTGCCTCGGGATGAGCGGGTTCTGAGTCGCGCCATTGCCGTGTCCGGGTTCTCGTTCACCGGTGGAAGCGCCAATTGCGATCACCAGAAGCTGAAGCTGGAACTGACCGATCACAGTCAGGAAACCCTGCAACGGGTTGTCGGAGTGGTTCGGGATTTCGCGGCCGCTCACAATGACTCTGATATCTGGTTCCAGCTGGGCGCCGGAAATGCCGCTTACGAGGCGGCCACGAACGAAGTCATCGAACGTGCCCAGTTTGAAATTCTGGCCTATGTCTACGGGATTGTTGCCTTGATGGTCTTGCTGACGTTCCGTTCCATAAAGGCGGTGATCTGTATTCTGGTGCCGCTGGCGTTGACGTCGCTGCTCTGTCAGGCGCTGATGGCCGTACTGGGGATCGGAATCAAGGTGGCCACGCTGCCGGTGATTGCGCTGGGCGTTGGCATCGGGGTTGATTACGGGATCTATATATACACTCGTCTCAACTCCTATCTTGCACTAGGGCATCCGTTCCGTCAGGCGTATCAGGAAGCTCTCAAGACAACGGGCAAAGCCGTGTCCTTCACCGGTCTGACCCTGGCGATTGGCGTTGCGACCTGGATTCTGTCGCCCATCAAGTTCCAGGCCGATATGGGCATCCTGCTGACGTTCATGTTCCTCTGGAACATGATTGGGGCGCTCACACTATTGCCGGCGTTAGCCCATTTCCTACTGCGAGACAAGGGTGGGGAAGTGATGTCGGGTCAAGCTGAATGGTCCTCGAGGACGTCGGAGGCCGCTTAAAAACAGGGCGGGTTCTTGCTCAGGAACTGCCAACTAACTTGGAGTTGTGTCCGCTTTGCCGGGTCTCTGATCCGGCTTTTTTCAGTCCGCCAAGGCCAGATCGATACGCTTCTGAAGTTTTGGGGCAACTATCAATATGAAGGGCATCGCGACGGCATAAGCAATGGGGAATACCAGTGCGGAGCGTCCGATCATTTCAATGCTGAGTCCCATGTTGACCACCCGGCCGAAAAAGCAGGAGTACTTTCTGTGGTCGGCCAGGCAGTGGACGACCACAGAAAGTACTAAATCCCTGAGGCCAGAAATCAGCAGGTTACGGCACGACTTCCACACAAAGTGCTAAACAAACTTAAAGTAAATTCTAGAATAGCGAGCTGATTTCAGTTTCCACACAAAGTACTAAATTCGTCGTCCTGCTCGGGAACCGGATTTTTCCAAATACGGGGTCAGGGTCATGGTACACCTTTATCATGCTCACTAGCTGGGCCGATTACGGGTGAGAACAGCACTTTCCTACCTAGAAGAATGTCATCCTCAAAAATTGCTTTTTTCAGCTATCAATTTGTTAAATGTCCAGACCTCTGCTAATCATTTCCCTTATGAACGACGTTAGGCGCTGACAGTTCACAGTGTGCAGATCCACCTATGGTCAGTTTTTAGTACTTGACCAAGGGCGGAATGACAGGGAGGTTATGTTCATGAATGCTTTGATTCGTCTTTCCACACCACTGCTGTTTCTTCTATTTGGGGGGGCATTGTTGGCAACCCCATCACCTGTCTCTGCTTGCGACACAACCCGACACACAGGGATTGGGAGGCTTCTATCACCCGCGTAGATACAGGAGAGGCACTCACTGATGGCATGACCGTGGAGGCTGGCACAAAGATTAAAATTGACGGTCGTGCGGAGAGCTTTGGCTCATGTGATTGCTATGGTGCGATTAGTGCGACGGAGTGTGGATTAATATCATCCTACAATCTCACGGTGGCTAAGCAGTTTCATGCGATGAATGTCTCTAGTGATTCGTTGAACGGGCGGTATCATGCCGGACAAGTTTTTGGCATGGATGAATCAGGCACAACAGCATTTTACAATGTCTTGGATACGAATCTTGATAACAACACCGGGCCTGTCTACGAGACTTTATATTCACCGGGAATATGGAAGTTTGATCTTTGGACAATAAGCCATGTTGGCGCCTGCTCAGAGGCATCACCGGATTGGCAGGAACCTATCTATATAACCTTGAAAGTTGTCGAAGAGCTTGACGATGATCTTGGTCCAAAAGAATGTAACCAAGCCGTAGGCGAGCCAATCGATGTCACCAACGGGAACATGTATTTGCAGCAGGAAGATTTTACCTGGCCAAAGGCGCACTTGCTGCCAAAATTTGTGCGCACATATAACAGTCTATCCAGTAAAATGGGGCGGTTCGGGAGAGGCTGGACAACCATTATAGACGAATCGATAAGCGGACTTGGTGATCTTGCAGTTCGACTGAACCTGGCTGATGGAGGGACTGTTTACTTCTATCGCGATGATACCGAAAGCGGTTATATCCCAGATGAGCGCCCAGGGGAGTTCAAGGAGATCACGAAAACAGAGGATGGTAGGTATATTCTTTACCTTTTGGGCGGTGTCACCAAAGAGTTCGACGTTGCTGGCAGACTAACAACAATAACCGATCTTAATAATCAGCAGGTAGTTATTGGTTACGATGAATTTGATCGTCCTGCAAGTATCAACCAATCATTCGGGAAGACTCTGACATTAGACTATTCATCTGATACCAGCAGCTTTGTAACGTCAATATCAGATGATCAGGGGATCGTCATAGACTATCACTACAAAACACTGCAAAGACTATCAGGAATACGGTATATAGACGGATCTGGATATGATTTCACTTTTAGCAGCGGTGGGCCCAATTATTTTCAAATAGCTTCGGTTAAAGACATGTTAGGAAATACCCTGGAATCTCACATTTACGATGATCAGGGGCGGGCGATCACCTCTTCACGTCATAATGACATTGAGAAAGTCACATTAAACTATGTAAGCTCCTCTGAAACGCTGGTCACAGACGCGCTCAACAATACTACAACCTATCATTTCCCGGACAAGCCGGGTAGGAGTTTAGTCACAAGCGTGGAGGGAAGCTGTTGTGGTAGCTCCGAAACGAAAAGTTGGACCTACAACGAGTTTGGCCAGGTCAAGACTGAGACGGATGGTCTGGGAAATACGATTTCCTATAGTTACGACGCCTCCGGAAACAAAATAAGTGAAACTGATCCACAAGGCAATACGACGCAGTTTGGCTATAACTCGTTGGGGCAGGTGATCAGCAAAACCGACGCCTTGGGTAACACCTATACGTACACCTACGATGGGAACGGTAACTTGCTCAGTTTGGTAGATCCCCTGGGGAATGGCTATCAACACGCCTATGATAGTTATGGAAGAATCCTGACAAGCACGGATCCAAACGGCAATGTGACCGAATTCGGTTACGATGCTCAAGGCAATCTGAGCACGTTGACGACCCCGCTAGGGGAGACTACCACTCTGTCTCATGATAGCTATGGGCGCATTTTGAGTGTTAGCGACCCACTCGGTAATACATCCAGCTATAGTTATGACTCAGTCGGCCGGCTCGTTTCCATCACACACCCAGATGGAAATTCCGTTTCGCTGGCCTATGATGCTGCTGGGCGGCTAACAAGTGTTACCGACGAACTCGGTCAGATCACAAGCTACACTTTTGATCCGGGTTACCGCCTTACCAGTGTCACAAATCCTGCCGGCGAAACAGTCGCCTATGGTTATGACGTAATGTCCAAACTGACGTCAGTAACCGACGGAGAGGGGCGCCTGACAACTTATGGTTATGACTCTATCGGGCGCCTGACAGCAGCCTCTCATCCAGCCGGCGGAACCTTCACCTATGATGCTGCGGGGCGGCTGTCTACCAAGACAGATCACAAGGGAGTGACCACCGCGTACTCATTCGATGCTAATGGGCGTTTGCTCGGTAAAACCTATTCCGATGGCTCGCCATCGGTCAGCTACACCTATGATGCGGTAGGCCGTTTAACATCCGTTGCCAACGGGGCGGAAACGTTAACCTATATCTATGATGATGCCGGACGACTTGTTTCGGAAACCAGTCAAAACAGCGGACGGACGATTACTTATGCGTATGACCCTGCTGGGCACCGAACAAGTATGGACCTCAGCGGCGCGCCCCTGATGAATTATGATTACAATGAAAATGGCATGCTGGCATCAGTTATCACGAATGGCTATTCGTTTGGCTACAGCTATGATAGCGCTGGCAGGCATACATTATTGACTCGCCCCGATGCCGCAATCGATACGTCTTTCCAATACGATGATCGATCCAGGCTAACATCCGCAGTAACGTCACGTCGCTACAAGACACTCGGGGATCTGGTCTTTAGTCTTGATCCACTAGGTAACAATGAGATATTCGAGGAGTTGGCGTTTAGTTTCGATCCGCTAGGTAACATTCTCTCGAAAACTTCAACCAGCGGAACAGAAACGTACGATTATGAGGAAGCATCGAGGCTAACACAGGTCACACGTGAGGGAGCTAACTCAGAATCGTATGCATACGATCAGGTTGGCAATCGCATCCAGTCGCACATTGATTCCGTTTGGACCTACAATTCATTGAATCAGTTGATTAGTCATGGCAGTAATATTTATCGCTATGATGCCAATGGGAACCTCGTCGAAAAGGATACAGGGGGCTCAATCTGGACGTATCAATGGAATCCAGAAAACCGCCTGGTTGGTGTCTGGAAAGACGGTGCGCTAGTCGCGAACTATCAATACGATGCTTTTGGACGGCGAATTAGTAAGACTGTGGCTGGCATGACAACCAGCTATGTATATTCTCTGGACGGCCTTGTGGCCGAAATTAATGACGCCAACGCCATCGATACCCGGTACGGATACGCCCCTAATGCGGTTTGGGGATCAAATCCATTATTTATTGAGCAGGGAGGTGAGTTTGGCTTTTACATAAATGATCAGCTAGGGGCACCTTTGGAAGTCGTTAGTGATAATGGCACGACTATTTGGCAGGCTGAACGGGACGCCTTTGGACGGGCTGTTGTTACGACCAATGATGTTATTAGCAATATACGTCTGCCTGGCCAATACTATGACTACGAAACAGGGTTTCACTATAATTGGCATCGATATTATGACCCCAGTACCGGACGGTATACCCAGTCTGATCCGCAGGGGTTGTACGATGGACCGAACACTTATACCTACGTGTACGGTAATCCACTGTCCTATACAGACCCAACCGGTGAATTCGGTTTGGCTGGTGCAGTTGGTGGTAGCGCGTTCAACTTTTTTTTGCAGCTTTCAACAAACCTTTATTTGACTGACGGGGATATAGGTCGATCGCTTCGGTGTATAAATTTAACGCATGTTTTGGTATCAGCCGCAGTGGGGGCTGTTGCACCGTCGCTATTATCAAATGTGGTTATGGGTAAGGCAGGGCCCGCTGGTTTGACACAAGGGCAAAATGCATACATATATATAACCAAAGCTTTGCCAGCCGGGTTTGCCTTGAAAAGGGGTATACCAGACGTTCGAGCTTCTGATTTTAGCGATGATGGTTGTGATGACTGTAGTGATTTAAAACTAACTAATACGCTTAGCGAACTCATTCAATAGTGAGTATTATCGTTGATATGAAAATTGTGATAGCAATATGCATAGTGTTGAATTTATTGGGCGTTCTATGTAGCGCATTTTATTGGAAAAAGAACCCTAAGCTACGTACCGCGCCCATTATTTTTACAACAATTTCTGGTTTTATCTATGCTGTATCAAATCCTGAAATTGTTGGTTTTCTGGAAGTTGTAAAGGTTGTTGGTGTTTCGATACTAATTGGTTTTGGTTTTTATTTTTCTGTCTGGTTTCAATGCAAAGATTAAGCATATAGTGGAGTATATACCGAGGCTGATATGGTTTACATTGCCTGTAGGACGGTGGGTCACCGTACACGTAGGTATAAGTGTTCGGTCCATCGTACAACCCCTGCGGATCAGACTAGATATACCGTCCAGTACTATGGGCATAAGCATTTCCTGACAAGATGGCGTCAATGGTTTGCGAAACTGTAGTAGCCCCCATTTAAACCGGACACCTTTGTCAAACAGATCGATAGGTAGGTGTGCCCCTGTTTTAGGTCCACCTAGAGTTGGAAAAATCCGGCTCTTGAGCCGGACAACCAATTTAGTACTTTGTGAGGAAACTGAAATCAGCTCGATATTCTAGAATTTACTTTAAGTTTGTTTAGTACTTTGCGTGGAATTCGAGCCGTAACCCTCTGATTCTCGGTTTCACGGGTTTAGTAATTTGCTTGGTCGTCCAGGCAGTACCTCACTGATCGTTGTCCTCCACACTACACTGCGCATAATGTATATTATGTTAAATACAGTATGTGATGCGTGCAGCTGAGTTCCTACTTTCCCTCCTTCAGAACCAACCCACTTACTCATAACTCGCAGCCCAACTGGTGCGACCAAGATCTACAGCACGGACAACATCTGCTTCAGGAACCACCAACACATCCCCCAGTTCCCTCGGGTCGTAATGAAAGACACACAAACGCGAAGCAAACTCAGCGAACGGCAGCGATGCTTCGCCATGACGCTCACCATTACTCTCTGTTGAGCAGTTGATACCCTGGCCCCAATCCTGGCCGCTGTCATTGTTGGGATTGAAGAAGTAGATGCGCATCTCTCCAACGCGATCAAGATTGGCCCGGATGATGGTTATGGCGTGGCGTCCAACGAGGCGCCCGCCACTGTCGGTGACAGCGATACCTGCAGGTTGAGGATGGATGACAGGTATGTTGCCGTTGTAATAAGGGTGATAGCTGGCATAAAAGTGGCGGATAAAATTCTCATATTCATGGATCTTCCCTGTTGTCCGGCTAATCACACTGAGAAAGCCATGCCCTACCCACCAGCCATACATTTCAGGGTTGATCCAGCGGTGCAGGTCGTCGTCGCGTACCCCGCACAATCGCCCCATCTCGCCATAAATGCGGTCAAGGTGCGGTGCCAGAATCAATGAAACCGGATCCACATCGGTTGGAGGTTCTTTTGCAAGGCCTGCCTCCAGGTGCTGCGATGTGATGTGTTGGCCCTCAAAACGCATGATGACATCGTCATCACGAGCACCCCAGGCCACCAGCTGCAACAGATAATCAACATCGTTGAAGGACCACATGGAAAGGCCAATGACCGACTGGCAAGTCGGGTTATTACCCTGACCAACACCCAGCGGCTGTCCCAGAAGGCTCAGTACACCGGCCAGCAAAAACACTCGCGGAGGGTGCGCATCACCGAAAACCGCGCTCAGTTTATCGGATGCGGCTTGGCTCAATTTCAGTTCCAGTTGCCGCCACAGAGCTGAAGCCACCGGCGGTGTGAAGAGAGAGCCACGCTCCAGGAACATGGCCAGGCCATAAACGGCCTGACTGGTTTCCGGATGAACCGCCTGGTCAATCAGTTCGAACACAATCTGACGGTAGCATTGGAACACATCGTTGCCGGTAATACTCAGCCCCAGAGCCAGAGGTATCAGATCATCCCGGTGTCCACGCAGGTGTCGTAACAGCATGGGGTGATAAGGTGAAACCATCCCCGTTTCATGCATCCTGATGGCAAAGCCTTGCGCCTCTTCGGTTAGTGCGACTTCGTCCATGGCGGCCAGACGCTCGCCGTAGACGGCAAAGCCCGGATCATCGCGGCATCCTATCGTTGGACCGAACAAAGCGCTGACAAGGCGCGCCGCTTTGTCCATGCCCGAGGTTTCGATTTCCGGATCAAACAGGCATTTGGCAATCTGGCTGACCATCTGCTTGATACTGTCAGTTTGTATCGGGCGCTGCGCCAGCAAACGGTGCACTTCGTCCACCAGGCTGTCGAGAATACTCTCGTAGCCCAGCCTGCTGAGCAGGTACTGATAGAGTGAAGTGACTATGTGCCCTAGCCCTTGCGGCCGCTCCCTATCCGCTTCGCTCATCTGGCCTGATAACAGGTCCAGATTCAGTGCAGTCACCTGGGTCAGAAAATGTCTGGCCTGTTCCGCTGAAATTCCAGGATGGAGATAATCGCCCATGGCCACGGCAAGCAGGCGAAGCTCACTCAGGGCCTCGATGGCCGCATAGGCCGGGGCTCCCTGGCGTAACGTTCGCACGGCCAGTGCAGGCCGAAGAATGGCAGGCCGGTCCCAGTCACTGTTGGCAAATACGCCCTTGGCTTCTATAGCTGGCACTCGGGCGTACAACGCGTCCAGCCCGTCAGGAGCTTCCATAACGTGAAGTGCGGCTTCCAGTACCTCTGTGTTTGGCGCTACAGGGTCGCTCAGGCGAGCAAACGCAAGCTGTTCCAGGGCCTCGTCAAACGTCGCAATAGAGGCGTTGGTATCTGGATCAGAACCAGGAATAGTCACAATATCGTCCTTGCTTACCTTTGAGTGCCATTTGGATTTGCCCAAACCCAAAGATGCTCTTAAGGCAATTCAGAAGCAAACGATTCCGGGGCTTTCGCTTCCATTTGTAACCGGAGCGACTATATTGAGGTTGATGGTTGGGATGTTGATCCCCTATAAACGACATTGCCTAAACGCTCAGTTTGTCTGGTGCGCTCCAATGTCGGCGCAGTTTGTCCGGATAAACCAGGAAGGAGAAGATCAAATGTCTATGGCATCGGAGAAAGAGTTACCCAAAGAGGTAGCAGCCTGGCTTGATCCCGATATGGACTCGGTTAAAGGGACCGAGACCCCCAAGGATCCGAAAAAAGGTTACATCGCGCTGCTTGGCTGGAGCGTCAATGCGATCAAGGCTGCGCAAAAGTTTGACCGCCGCTATATCGTTGTTGCTCCGGACTGGGCTGCGGATTTCTGTACTGCAAACAAGATACCTTTCATTCCATGGGACTTTATCCGTCTGAATGATCGGTCCCTGGAAATTGCCGAAAAGCTGAAGGCGGAAGGCGTTGATGTCGCCATACCGCTATTCGAGGAAACCGTCGAGTGGTCAGGGGCGATCAACTCTGTTCTCCTTAACAACCCCCGTATGTACGGGCAGTCCATTCTGTTCCGTGACAAGGCTTTGATGAAGCGCCGTGCTCAGCTTGGCGGTATTCGCGTCGGGATCTTCGAGGAGGCACACGAGAAAGAAGACATCATCCGCTTCATGAAGCGCGTCAACCAGACGCTGCTTAAACTGGATGGTGACCCGGACGACCCGATTCACGTCAAGGCATTCGACAAGGCCGGTTGCCTCGGCCACCGAATGATCCGCACGATAGAAGAAATTGACAACATCCCGACGGAAGAATATCCCCTATTGATGGAAAGCCACCTGGATGGCTGGGAGTTTGCCGTCGAGGCCTGGATCCACGATGGCAAAATCAAGTTCCTGAACATTTCCGAATATGTAACGCTTGGCTACTCGGTTTTCGTGCCTGCTACCGAGCAACTCGAGAGCTGGCGTAACGCGATCACCAAGCAGATTGAGTTGCTGATCAAAACGTTCGATATCCAGTTCGGCCTGATTCATCCCGAGTACTTCGTCACTGCTGACGGCGAAATGTACTTTGGGGAAGTCGCCTATCGCCCGCCCGGGTTCAAGGCTTTTGAGCTTATCGAGAGGGCCTACGGATTCAATGCGTACCAGGCTTCCATGTTGGTGTTTGACCCTAAAAGCACCAAAGAGGAAGTCGACAAATTCTTCCCTCGCCCGGTGGTCGACGCAAAAGGTTATGCAGGTTGCTTCGGTGTGTATCCAAGACGTCGTGTGGTCAGCAAGCTGGAGATGCCCAAAGAAACGATTGAGCACCCCTACTTCGAATCACATGAATTGGTTGCGCCAACCGAAGAGACCGTTCCTGACCGGTCGGCGTTCGGTACTCATTGGGGGCTGATCTTCTTCTATGGGGACGATCCCATCAAGATGCGGGATCTGCTGAAAGCTCAGGAGGAGCTGGACTTCTACGTCTAGAGGCCTGCCAAAGCAATTCAGTTGTCGCAAATGTGACGTCCATGATTCTGGTTATAGCGACTCCAGAATCATGGACAGCCTCCAGTCCCGCCTCGCCACACCCCTTTTTACACTTGCTTATACGACGAATGCGGCTAAACTCCTATTTAGCTTGCATTTTTATCGCTGTTTGATGAACAAAATCGAATCCCGGCAGATCACAGACACTGGATTTGTCGGGAGCGAGTCTCGGAGTGCAACCATTGACTGAATCGTTTCAACCAATGCAAAGATTAATGTCCTGAGATGTCGACATGCAGCAATCCCTGTCATCCCTGATCCGACCCTGGCAACCCTTCACGATTGCCAGGGTATGTATCAGTGTCGGATTCATCACGTTTGCCAGTGCCGTTTCTGCGGATGATGAGTCGCTCTGGGACATCCCCCTGGAAGAACTCGGACAGATACGAGTCGTTTCGATTGCTTCGGGGACTGAAACGCCGCTGGATAAAGCCGCCGCCGTAACCTCGGTAATTGATGCTGACGACATTGCCGCGATGGGGGCAACGGATCTCGACCAGGTGCTGGAAACCGTGCCCGGTCTGCACGTAAACCATTCCGATCAGGCGTTCTCTCCCAAGTATGTGTTCCGGGGCATTACGTCCAGCAACAATGCCCAGGCACTTTTATTGATCAACGGAATACCCACAACCACCATGATGTATGGAAACCGTGGTAACGCCTGGGGTGGTATGCCGGTTAAGGCCATTGAGAGGATTGAAGTTATCAGGGGCCCTGGCTCAGCGTTATATGGCGCCGATGCTTATTCTGGCGTTATCAATATCACCACGAAAAATCATGAGACCGTTGACGGACAAACCGTCGGTGGCAGGATCGGGAGCTTCGATACCCGCGGTGCTTGGCTGGAATCAGGCCATCGGTTGGGGGATATCGGCGTCAGCATGGTCCTGGAGTATCAGACCACTGATGGCTGGGATGACACCATCGAGCGCGACGCGCAAACGAACTTCGATGAAACATTTGGCACATCAGCCTCTCTGGCGCCCGGCCCCGTCAATACCGGTGTCGATCAGTTGGACGCCCGATTTGAAATGGGCAGCGAACGGTGGACATTCCGGGCAGGCTTGCAGGACCGTAGCAACCTGGGTACGGGGCCCGGTATCGCCCAGGCTCTGGATCCCGAAGGTGAGTTTTCATCTCGCAGATTGAACGCGGATTACAGTTACCGATGGTCCGATCTGGCCGAAGGCCTGGATGTGGAAGCCAGAATATCCTACTTCAATATCACCCAGGAGCCCGAAAACGATATCGTACTTTATCCGCCTGGCGCTTTTGATGGGGCCTTCCCCAACGGTTTGATTGGCAGCCCTGGCTACAAGGAAAAGCAGGCTCGGTTCGATCTGAGTGCCATTTACCGTGGCATTCAGGATCACCGTATACACACTGGCGTCGGTACGTTTTGGGCTGACCTTTACAAGGTTACCGAACACAAAAACTTCAATCCGGATTTCAGCCCAAAGGGCAGCGTGGTTGACGTGTCCGACGACCCGAGTGAGGTCTGGATGCCGGAGGAAGACCGCACCAATTACTATGCGTTTGTGCAGGATGAGTGGCAGTTTGCGCAGAACTGGCAATTGGTCAGCGGTATCCGTTTTGACGATTACTCCGATTTTGGCAGCACGATAAACCCGCGAGCCGCCCTGATATGGGCCACAACCGATTCCATCACGACCAAGTTCCTGTACGGCCGGGCTTTTCGCGCCCCGTCATTGAATGAGCTCTATGTAGCAAATAATCCGGTGTTCCTGGGCAACGATGAACTCGACGCAGAGACCATCGATACCTTCGAGATTGGTGTATCCCATCAACTTACGCCGAGCCTGTTGTATGGCGTGAACCTGTTCTACTACGAGATTGATGACCTTATTAATGCGGTTCCAATTGCCGGTCTTATCGCGACGGAGTATCGAAATGCGGGCCAACGGACTGGGCATGGCGGAGAGTTAGAATTGACGTATCAAGCTCTCGAAACCCTGTCTCTACAAGCCAACTATGCGTATCAAACCGCAAAGGATGAAGGTACAGGGCGATCCGTCGGTGAGGCGCCCAATCATCAGGTCTATGCCCGTGCCGACTGGAGCGTATCGCCACATTGGCTTCTGAGCTCACAGCTCAACTGGGTAGGTGAACAGAAGCGAACGGCTGCAGATCAGCGAGATCCAGTGCCCGACTCCACCACCGTGGATATGACCATTAGAACCAAAGGGTTATGGCAGGGGCTGGATCTTTCTCTATCCGTTCGAAACATCTTCAATGAAGACGTGCGAGCCCCCAGCCCGTTCGCCGATCCTGCCCCGCCGATCCCGAACGACTTCCCCATGCCAGGGCGCCGTGTCGTCGGCGAGCTCTCCTATAGTTTCTGACAGAGCCCGCGGTTGGTTAGTCTTCCCAGCCCCGCTTCCCTACGCCGTGATAGACAATGCTTTCACACCGAATCGGGAAGAAGCTGCCTTCTGGCCGCTCTCTTGTGTCCCGGAAACACGGCGCCATACCGGCCACGAAGCAAGGTGTCAGGATAAGTTGATATTCCTCACAACTGAACCCCATGTCCGCCGCTAAAGCAGCATGCACGGCTGCTACGTTCATTGAGTATCCGTGCACACTATTCAGGTGTTCGTAGACAGCAAAAGCCATCTTCAAATAGTGGCCATCGGAGAAACCATAGTCTTTTGCTTTATCCAGTGTGAAGGCAATGCGTTCGTCTGTAGTGGCAAGGGGGCGGCCATAACCATAAAGGATCCGGCCCAGGGATTTCTCATGATCGACAAACTCTTCCAGTTTACCGCCTTCATCGCACCACTTACCTGCCCTGTAGAAAAAGTCGAGTGCCCGGACCTCCGGTCGACGACCGTATATGGATGCTTCCGAGATGCTTAATCCAGCCATCAGACCCAGAGAGGGTGTGGTACGCACGGAACCTGCCAAGGCGGCCACGTGGTTTGGCCAGATGGAGGGATCCGGATAGCTTGTACCGACCCAGTAAGAGTTCAACATTTTTGCGACGTTTTCTCCCGGATCTCTTCCAAGAATGCAATACAGGTACAAGTGCAGCCATTCAAGATGGTCGAGTTCATGGTGAAGGTCCTTACCGTGCATGACGACACGTTCGGTAAGAAAGGCTTTTCCAATTCGCGTCAACCAATGGCTTTCCGTTTCAAGCAGGTGATCATGATTCATTGGTTGTCCTCCGCGTCACGCTTTTTGTAGGGGCCCGGGTCGTCTTCAAGTTCAATGGCAGAGCTATAGAAGGGGAATTTTTTCCAGCCCATTTTCCGTTGCTCCAGCGAATGGACGGCGGCACCGGGCAATCTCAGCATCAGGTAGAGCATGCTGCCCTGGTCCTGATCAAGACCAAGATCAACGAACGCTGCAGCCGCTACAGCACTGATGGAAATTGGATACCCGAAGAATGCCTCAAGGGTATTGCGATGGTTCTGCAACCAATACAAAGCGCCTTTCTCTGGTGCGAACTGAACCAGAAGGTCCAGTGATTGAAGAAGTGTCGTCGGAGTACCGTCACCGTTAGGGTCAAAGCCCGGTGGATGCTCAATCACCGGCCATATGTCTGCCCTTTCGTCTTCCTGGGGAGCCTGAAGCCGGGCCTTCCAACGCTCGATGTCCTGACCACACTCGCCCCACAAGCGAATACAGATCTCAAGTTCCTGAGAGCCACCATAAAGACCAGAACCCACGGCAAGGGAGGACATGAGCGCAGAGCTATGATTAGTACCCGCAACGCCGCCGTTCATGGCTGCACGAATGCTGGCCTCCTTGGGGCCCTGATTGGCAAGGACCATGGCCAGCTTCTCTAGCAAGGCCGCTTCAGCTGGCTGTGGCCGATCGCCTTTGAACATCAACAACAGGTACTCAAACCAGCTTGCCCTGGCGATGACTTGACCATACACATCGTAGCCATGGCAGTAGCTGGCCTTTGCGGCGAACGGGTTGGACTCTTCAGGTTCTTCAAACCAGAAATTGGAGTGATAAACGTAGTCTGAGGGCACGCGGTTTTCCCCTAATCTATTTGTCGGTTTGTATCGAGCTGGTTAGCACCTTCATTCTCGATCCCAATGGAGGCACCTGGTCGCCGTCAACAAGGATATCTATCAGGCACGGTCCTGGGCGGGAGAGAATCCCGGGTATGTCCAGATCCACCAATTGCGCCATGGTTTCCACCCGGTAGGATTCCACCCCCAATGCCCGGGCCATCATTGCAAAATCCACGCCCGGCAACCGGGTTGCAACCTGCTCTCCGCCACTCAGTTTCTGTCCATGGCTGACCATGCCCAGTGAGGCGTCATTGAGAACCAGCATCAGAACATTCAGGTTTTCCTGAAGCGCAATGGTCAATTCCTGACCGGACATCAGATAACTGCCATCGCCGGTAAAACAGACAACAGGATGCTGCCGATTAGCGGTGGCCATCCCGATAGAAGTCCCAATGGCCCAACCCATAGCAGCAAAACCGAGCCCGATACTGAAATTGTTTCTTTCCGGGGGAATACCGTCGGGGCGATGCACATTCCAGTAATGAATTCCCCATAGAAAACTGTTTCCGGTATCCATCAGAACTCGGGTGTCTGATGGGCATATCCGGCTCATATAACTCATCAGAGCCTGGGATTTGATGCGTCCGGATCTTTCGAAACACTTATCGGGCTCATCAAACCGGGTGTTTTTAGGTAAGCGATCATCGATGAGAGCTGGCCGCCGGAATTTCCCGGCGGCATCGGTATTCAAGTCGTTGGCCAAACGTTCGAACAAGAGTTTTGGTGAGCCGAGCACCACCAATCTTGCTATGGTTGAACGACTGAGGTGTGTCGGATTGCTGGAAATATGGATCAACCGGTCAGACAGTATCGTCGTAGGATCCCACCCGCAGGTCGACACCTCGTCCAGAGCCGTACCAATGGCCACCACGCGTTCAGCGTTCTCCACTTTCAATGCGTCAGTTGCGCTGTCGTGTCCTGCAAAACCAAACACCCCCCGGTACAGTGGGTGGAAACTATCAATGAGCCCCTTTCCGCGTGGCGTCGTGACCATTAACCAATTACGGGATTCCGCCAGGGCGACCAACATGTCACTTGCCTCGGCAGCGCCCTCACCCAGTACCAGCGTGACTTTGGAAGCCGCATCCAACTCCCTCAACAACGACTGCACAGAGGACTGATTGGGCGCCACTTCATGGTTGATAAAGGCATGGAGTGTTTGATCCTTCACGTTGTCCGGGATTCTATGGCGCATTACATCCAGGGGGATTCCCAAATGAGCCGGCCCCGGTTGGTTGCTCATGGCGTGACTCACAGCCTGAAGCAGTTTCGTTTCAAGTTGTGCTGGATGCGATACCAGGGTGTTGTAGCGAGTACATCTGGCAAACATCTCTACCGTATGAATGCCCGTGCATGAGGTCTCCTGCAATGAGCCCTGCCCAAACTTGTCGAGTGCAGTTTGTGCCGTTATGACAAGTATCGGAATGCCATCGGAGTAAGCGGACGCAACACCGGTGAGAAGATTTGTCGCCCCTGGCCCGGCCGTGGAGCAACAAACGCCTATTTTTCCTGTTTCCCGGGCATAACCCTCTGCCATAAAGGCCGCGCCGGTTTCGTGGCGTGCGGTAATGGTCCGGATACCACCCCGGCGTTCACTTCTTGCCAATGCATCATAAAATGGTTCAATGCTCCCGCCAGGAACGCCAAACACATACTCCACACCGAGGCGTTCCAGGTAGCGTAGTAACAAGTCACCATTTTCGAGCATGACACATCCTATTGGGGAGGCATTAAAGTTGTATTGGGAGCAGGCGGAAGGTCAATCCAGCGGCCGCGGCATGGAAATCCCGTATCCCTGCGCATAATCAACGCCGAGCTCAACCAGTCGTGATTTGATCTCGTCGTTCTCCACAAACTCGGCAACGGTCTTGAGACCGGAGGCATGGCCAATCCGGTTGCAGGCATCAACAATGGCCAGATCGATTGGGTCATCCAGCAAATTACGGACGAAACCACCGTCTATCTTGAGATAATCCACTGGCAAGGCCTTGAGGTAGGAAAACGAACTCATGCCCGCACCAAAATCGTCCAGGGCAAATTTAAAGCCTCTTCGTCTGGCAGAGCTGATGAATCGCTGGGTGACATTCAGGTTGGCGATAGCCGAGGTTTCAGTGATTTCAAAACAGATGCGCTCCGGCTTCAGTTTATATCGCTCCGCCAATTGGCTAATGGAAAGAAACAGCTCTGGTTCATTAAACGAGCTTCCGGACAGGTTGATGAAAAACGTTCCGGTATTCTCGCGGCCGAGGCCAGTACGGTTAAGGTACTGGAACGCCATTTCAATGACTTTCCGGTCGATCCTGGTCATCAGGTTGAAGCGCTCAGCTGCGGGAATAAAAGCACCTGGAGGGATAGTGTCGTTCCCTTCCCTCAACCGAACCAGAAACTCCGTTCGATAGCCGTCAACGGCATCCGGCTGGAGTGCTGCCATCTCCTGCTGCCAAAGGCAAAAACTGTCGTTCTGCAACGCCTGCTGGATGCGGCTGGTCCAGTTCATATCACTCTGGCGCTGCTGCATCTCAACATCGCTTGTTTCATAGAGCTGGAAGTTGTTGCGGCCCCGGTCCTTCGCGGCATAGCAGGCCAGATCAGCATGGCTGAGGAGTTCGCCGGCACTGCTGTAGTGCTTATCGACAAGCACCATGCCAATACTCAGGGAGACGGAAAACGGTCGGTTATGCCATACAAACCGATACTCGCTGACCTCTGCACACAGTTTCTCGGCCACTTTCTGCGCATGGACGGAGTCGCAACCACGCAGGAGCACCCCGAACTCATCACCGCCGAGCCTGGCCAGGGTGTCGTCTGAACGGATGTGATGGGACAATAGCGCGGCAATCTGCTTAAGCAGGTGATCGCCGGCTACGTGGCCGCAGGTGTCGTTGACGATCTTGAACTGGTCAAGATCGAGGTACAGGAGCACGTGCTGCCGTCCGGTTTTGTAGGTGTCATCCAGGGCCTGTACCAGCCGGCGCTCAAACTCGCGGCGATTCACGAGATCGGTCAGGCTGTCATAGTAAGCCATGTGCTCCAGGGTTGTTTCCGCCACGCGCTTGGCCTGGCGTACGGAGCCTTCCCGCACTTCACGATCAATGGCGGGAATCAGCCGCGACAGGTTGTCCTTCATGATGTAATCCTGAGCGCCGGCTTTCATGGCCGTTACCGCAACGCCCTCTCCAATCGTTCCAGAAACAATAATCACCGGCACGTCCATGCAGTACTGTTTAGTCAGTTCCAGCACCCGAAAAGAAGAAAAACCAGGCATGTTGTGATCGGTTATCACGATGTCCCACTTGCCACGGCGCAGGGCGTAGGTCAGACGCTCCTCGCTATCAACCAACTCATGATAGGGGGCAATACCTCCTTTACGCATCTCTCGTAAAAGAAGCATGGCGTCGTCTTCCGAATCTTCGACGATCAACATCCGTAATGGGCTGCTTGTATCTATCAATGAACTTACCTTATCAGTACGAGCGAACCGCGCCAGCTTTGGGCACCTTGTTTACGACGAGCCAGTAGCGGGCAAGCAATTTCATTTGTTCAGTAAACTCCAGATAGTTGATCTGCTTGGTGATAAAACTGTTGGCCCCCAGACGATAGGCCTCCAGCAGGTCTGCCGGTTCATCGGAGGAGGTCACCATCACCACGGGCAGCCAGTTGGTGAGTGGTGAAGACCGAATGCTTTTCAGTACCTCCAGTCCGCTGACCTTGGGAAGCTTTACATCAAGCAAAACAATTCCGAGCGAATCCAGTTCCTTACGCGGGTGCCCGGCACCATCGCCAAACAGGAAATCCAGGGCCTCCTGTCCGTCTTCCAGTACGATCACCGGGCTGCTCGCGCTCGCGCTCTTGAGTGCGCGAACCGTCAGAACCTGATCATCCGGATTGTCTTCAACCACAAGGATTGAATGGCCGTCCATGTTTTTAGCTGCCCTTTCAATGAATTGCATTTAGATCGTGAGCATATGGTTGCAGTCTAGTCCCGATCTCCCGAAACAGGCAACTTCACAATAAAACTCGCGCCCTCGCCTACTTTGGACGTGGCGGAAATTTCGCCATGATGCCTGCGAACCACCCGGTAAACCGTCGCCAGGCCAATGCCCGTGCCGCCAAACTCCGATGGTGTGTGAAGCCGGTTGAAAGCAACGAAAAGTTTATCGATATACCGCATATCAAAGCCGACTCCATTGTCCCGGACTTCAATGGCGACCCGGCGCCCCGCTGTTCGTGCAGACACGTCTATGATCCGTTTTCCCTCCCTGGCGCTGTATTTCCAGGCATTTGCAAGCAGGTTCTGGAAGGCAACACGCAGCATTCGGCTATCGCCCATAACCTGAATGTCCTGCTGTATGTGCACTTCTGAGGGGACATCGTCACTGATGTCTTTTAGCTCGTCTGTGATTTCCTGCAACAGTTGGCTCAAATCGACGGTCTGGTTCTCAATCGGCTGGCGGCTGACGCGGGAAAGGATCAACAGTCCGTCGATCAGGCCCGCCATTCGAACACTGGCCGCACGAATGCGCCGCAGGTAATCCTTGCCGGTCTCATTCAGCTGATCACCGCAATCCTCCTCAAGTGCCTGCCCAAACCCTTCCACGGCTCTCAGTGGCTGCCTGAGATCGTGGGAGACCGAGTAACTGAACGCCTCCAGTTCCCGGTTAGCCATGCTCAGTTCCGACGTCCTGGCTTCGACAATCCGCTCCAGGCTGTCGCGACTTTCCAGAATACGGCGATTCTGCTGCTGAATAGTGCCGATCATCTCGTTAAAGGTGTTCCCCAGCCGCCCCAGCTCGTCGGTTCCGGAGACGGGTGCGCGAATGGAGTAATCATGGTCCTGGGCAATGCGCTCAGCGGTTTCCGAGAGCTTGAGGATGGGGTCAGATACAATCCTCTGTAGCCTGAGCGCGAGGAACACCAGGGCCACCAGGATGACGGCGCCGATGCCAATGGCCACGAACACAAAGGTGCGGATATGGCCACGTAACACTTCAAGGTGGGATGAGAGGAAAAGCTGCCCGACCGTTTCGTTATCAAGGTTTACCGGCATCAGTAGCCGATAAACCTCATCGACAAATCCCACTTTAAGTTGTCGGTTAACCGATGGGCATTCCCGTGTGTCCATATTGGCCAGGAAAGTCATAACGTTCCCTTGTTGGTCATAGACACAAGCCTGCTGGATAGTCTCGATGCGCTCAAGGCTGGAAATGATGCTTTTGAGCTGCTCATTATCTTCGAACACCAGAGCGGCAGCCGACTGTTCGGCGAGGATGCCTGCAATGACATGCAGCTCGGACTCAAGCTGTTTACGGTAATTCCGGTTCTCAACAAAGATGAGGCTGGCGCAGAGCAGGGCGATCCCCAGTGCACTGGTGAACAGTGTCAGGAAAAGCAGTTTGGTTTTGAGCCGCCAGTATCGCCACTGTCCGATCATCGCACGACCCTCACTGCCAGCTCCAGAAGTCGGGAGTTAATGGTAAGGCCCGCTTCGGTCGCAGCTTTCAGGTTAATTTCGAAGCGAATGACATTGCCCTTTTTGACGTAACCGACCATTCCCCCCTTGCGGACAAATTCCGGCAGGTCACTGACCGTAAGCATGCCCTGGTGTTGGGCCAGATCGAGCAGCTCATCGAGGTTACGGGATTGCGACTGGGCAATATACAACACATTACAGCCAGAAAGGTTCGAGGCATCGTCAGGGTATCGAAGCTGAAGCTCCCTGCCCTGGGATTTGCGACCACGGAGAGGATTTAGTAGATCGCCAAACGGATCGTCGCCAAAAACACACACCTCAAGGGGTTCGGAATTACTCCCGGCATGAGACCAACTGACAAAGCGTGTGAAGTTGTAGAGAAAGGCGGCTTTGACTTCGTATTCCGAGCGTATGGAGGCGTGCACGGGCACCATGCCAAGACATAGACTGAGAATCAGGGGGGGAAGGTATTTCAGGTGATCCCTCACAAATCGGCCACGAAGCAAATAGTCATATTGGATGAAGCAAATGGGAATCCGGCACTTATCGAAGGTTAGCATCCGTTCGGCTGCCGTCAACTGTATGCCAAATCTGTGCTCCCTAATTCCACCCATCTACATCTGAATGGCTAAAGTCCGGACGATCGGCTGAAAATCAGGTTCCGCGTACTTCTGGCAATGGAAAATCCACTTCATCCACCTGCTCTGACAGGTAATCCAGAAACGCGCGGATCGCCGGGAGCAGGCCTCGGCGTGACGGAAAGACGGCATGGAAGATGCCACCGCGTGGCTGCCAGCCAGGCAGTACATTGGTCAGCCCTCCTTCAATCAGGTCACGCCCACCCACAATCAACGGCATTTTGACCACGCCCAGACCGGCGATTGCAGCCTGTCTTAGGGTGAAAACATCATCCGTGACCAGGCGCGGCTTGTGGTGTACCTGTACCGATACGCCTTCCGGGCCGTCGAGGCACCAGACGTGCTGGCCATCGGTCTGCTCGAAGTCGATGCTGGGCAGTCGAGTCAGGTCTTCTGGGGATTCAGTCTTGGGAAACCGTTCCAGTAAGGCCCTTGAAGCCATCAGGCACTGGGGGCTCCTGGACAGTACTTTCATGGTCAGGCCGCTGTCTTCAATCGGCGGATACCGGACCCTGAGCGCCAGATCGACACCCTCTTTAATCACGTCGACCCGGCGGCTGGTGGCCACCAGTTCAATCCTGACTTCCGGATACATCTCCATGAACTTCACGACCAGTGGCGCAACCAGGAAATAGATTAATCCTGGTGGACAGGTCATCCGGATGCACCCACAGGGCTCCGAGCGGGAACGATCAATCAGTTCCTGTGCGGCATCGGCCTCAATCAACATGGCAACACAGTGTCGATAATACTCTTTGCCTAGCTCCGTCACGCTGAATCGGCGTGTTGACCGGTTAATCAACCGGGTATCCAGGCGCTCCTCAAGAAGCGCAATACGTCGGCTCAGTTTGGATTTGGGCACGCCCAATGCCCGCCCGGCCGGTGCAAAGCCGCCATGCTCCACTACCTGCACGAAGTAATAGAGATCGTTCAAGTCCTGCATAGTTCAGAGTCCTATTTATAGAACGCAGATTATAAATTTTGGCACCTACTCAGACCAGCTTCCATGCCCTATCTTCACTGTATTGATCATTGATAACCAAACCAGTGTAAGGGGGAGCACATGAAACAGATACTGACCACCTACAGCGCACCCCATGGCCACTGGGTTGGTGATGGTTTCCCGGTCCGCTCATTGTTGTCCTACGACCGTATGGGCGCCAACAACATCAGTCCATTCCTGCTACTGGATTACGCCGGCCCCGCGCAGTTTCCGCCGGGAACGCGCCGTCGAGGCGTTGGCCAGCACCCACACCGTGGTTTCGAGACCGTGACCCTGGTCCTGCAGGGCGAACTTGAACACCGGGACTCCACTGGCAGCGGCGGGTTGATCGGTGAAGGCGATGTCCAGTGGATGACGGCCGGTGCCGGTATTGTCCACGAGGAGTTCCATTCGCCAGCATTTACCCATCGCGGCGGCACACTTGAGATGGTCCAGCTCTGGGTGAACCTTCCGGCCAGGGACAAGAATGCGCCAGCGGCTTACCAGACCTTGCTGAAAAAGGACATCCCGGTGGTTTCGCTCGGCGACCATACTGGTGAACTCCGGGTTGTTGCCGGTGAGTTCCACGGACACCAGGGACCAGCCAGTACTTTCACGCCCATGAATGTATGGAGCCTGAAGCTTGAGCCGGGCGCTGATGTGGTCCTGTCCGTCCCGGAAGGACAGACCGCCATTGTAGTGGTGCTCAAGGGAACGGTGCAGGCAAATGGGGCCGAAGTATTGCATGACGCGGAAGTTGCCAGCTTTGATCGCCTGGGCCAGGAACTACAGCTTGAATCAAACAACGATGCCCGGTTGCTGGTACTCACCGGTGAGCCGATTGACGAGCCAGTCGTCGGTCATGGCCCCTTTGTCATGAACTCAGACGCTGAGATCCATCAGGCAATCGCGGACTTTCAGAATGGAAAGTTCGGCATGCTTCACCGTTAGCCAGAACAGGTGATGGCCAGCGGTTGGAACCGGCTCCTTGATCTGGGGGCCGGTAAATAAAACCCACCTGAAACGAAGGAGAAGGAACATGGCTTTTAAATACAATCGATTGGACAAGGACGATGTCGCTCTGCTGATGGTTGACCACCAGTCAGGGCTGCTCTCTCTCGTACGGGACTTCTCACCGGACGATTTCAAGAACAACGTACTGGCGCTGGCGGACATCGCCAAATTCTTCGACATTCCGACCATTCTTACCACCAGTTTTGAGGATGGCCCCAACGGTCCAATGGTGCCGGAACTCAAGGAAATGTTCCCGGATGCGCCCTACTTTCCCCGTCCCGGCCAGATCAACTGCTGGGACAACGAGGACTTCCTCAAAGCCGTGAAGGCCACTGGCAAGAAGCAACTGTTGATTGCCGGCGTGGTTACCGATGTCTGTGTTGCTTTCCCGACGCTGTCAGCGCTTGAAGAAGGCTATGAGGTCTTTGTTGTAACGGATGCGTCAGGCACCTTCAACCAGACCACCCGCGACGCTTCCTGGAGCCGCATGGAACAGGCCGGGGCACAACTGATGAACTGGTTCAGTGTTGGCTGCGAGTTGCACCGTGACTGGCGCAACGATATCGAAGGATTTGGCGGCATCCTCGCCAAGCACCTGCCACATTATGCAAACCTGATGCAGAGCTTTACCTCCCAGAAGGGCTAAGCTTTAGCTTGTACCACACTCACAGTCCTTGTGGGTGTGGTTCGCCTGGTTGCAGGCTGGCTATTTCGCTAGATTTTGCCTGTTCTGTGCCAGCTCATCCAGGGTGTTATGTTCGCATTCATTTTCCGCCATAAAGCTCTCTGATGACGTAACCAGAATGTTGTCGTCACTCATGAAGCGACGGCCCAGCAGCGCCGGATAGGAAAACCGTCCCCGGTCGGCCAGGGAAAATTCGGTTTCATGGGTAGAACCGGCAATACAGAACTCCATACGCACCACATACCGCCTTTGGGACGGCGCACCCTTTCGTTTGATCCTGACAGTCCGGTCCACCGGGCGCTCAAACTCCAGGATGACGTCCTCAACCTCAGGCCCGTTTTCGCCCTTTTCCTGATCGCGGTGATCGGCAAGGGGGACCTGGAAGCTCACCCACTTTTCATCCCCTTTTTCGAAGGGCTCGATGTTAACCGCATGGAGCGAAGAGGTTTTTGCCCCCGTATCCAGCCGTGCCTTCAGGCGCAAGCCAGTGTCCTGAAGAACAATCCATTCCACAAAACCGAGGGATTCCGGTGGGCGTTCCTGGCTCTGGTTTTCCTCTGCCTTAATAGGTGCGGCTGCGGCCAGGATGGCTGCCAAGGTGAGTCCTACTGCTAACTTCATGAAACATCTCCGGCAAATGTGATCAGATCCGGGAAAAATGTCAGGAACCGGCGTTCCAGCTCCCGGTCGTTCTCTTTTATTTCGTCGATGATATCGAAAAACTGATGCTGGAAACGGATACGCTGGGCAACGCGATTCAATGCAAAACCCACGCTATCCAGGTCAGCGTAGGAACCGAACCAGTCATTCTCCACCATGTTTCGGGTAACCGTCTTCATTTTTTCGGGCATCAGGTGTTCGTAGTCCCGAAACTCCTGGTAAACAGTATCGATAAAGGTACCAGAATCGATATTGCTGAATCGTTGCCAGTGTCTTAACAGGTAGTGATCATAAAGGATATCGAGTGCAACGCCTGCAAAGCGGCGCCGTTGCTGTGAGAACAGTCGTTTGCTGGCAAGTACTTCGGGGTGGCTGTCCGTGTAACTATCCACGGCGCGGTGGTGGTACAGGCCAGCCCGGACGGTTGGTGGGAGTTTCTGGACTTGCAGTCCCCTGGCGAAATCCCCCATCACGCTGCCAATGCGGGCCTGAGGCGAATCCGGTGCAAGGAAAAGATGGGCCAGATGATTCAAACAACCTCCCGGGATAGCGAGTAAGCCCGCAATCCCGGGGGCTTACTCGATCAGAAATTAAAGGTCACGCCCAGGCCGAGGCCATCCACAGTGACGTCGTCTTTGTCATAGTAACGCATATATTCAAGGTTACCGGACACCTGTGGCGCCATTTCAACGTTGACGCCAATGCCGTAGGAAAAATCAGAATCATCGTCGGTAACGGTTGTGAAAGGCCCCTCGGCTTCCAGCTCCACCCGGGTGAAGCCGAATATAACATAGGGCGTTGCCGGTGATTCATTGGCAAGGTTCAATGTGGCGTAACCACCAAAGAAGTTATCCACGGAATAGTCGATGCCATTGACGCGATCGTCGTCAACGCCAAAGCCTGCCCGTGCTTCCACGCCGAAGTAAGGTGTCGCCAGTGCGCCCACCTTGGCCGACAAAGCGCCAACGTCCGCATCGTCGGAGCTGTCCTCCAGATTGAAGAAGGTGTAGTTCAGGCCGGCGTATAGGCTGCCCATCCCTGACTTGTACATGTCATTCGCAATGGCAGGGGCTGCAGCCAGGCTGCCTGCGAGAGTGGCAAATCCAAATACCAAAGAACGTGTGGATTTCATTGTCTTCGATGCTCCTTCCTGATTTTCACCGTTGGTTTTACGAAATTGCACTACACCAACGATTTAATCCAGCACAAGGATCCGGATTTACCCGATATTTACAGTGATTTAATTCCCCTGCAATACCGCAGGCGCTGGCCCTCGCTACCTTGCGAAAGCCACAGGCCGCATGTATTCTGACGCCGACTCTCTGTTCAGCCGGCTTGAGCTTCCTTTGAGAAACCTTAACCCCGTCATCTTCATTGTCAGCGTCATGTTTGTACTTTTGAGTATTTTCATGACGTTACCAGTAATACTTCTATCAGGTTCTGAAGCGCCCAATGCCATGGCGTTTGCGGAGTCTGCCGCTATTGTGTTCGGTATCGGGATTTTCGGGATTGTGGCCACCTACCGGAAACCGCGGGATCTGAAGCCCCGGTACATGTTTGTCCTGACGGTTTCGAGCTGGTTCATTATTGCCCTGCTCTCGTCTCTGCCGTTCTACCTGAGTGACACCGGTATCTCCATGACGGACGCCCTGTTCGAGGGCACTTCCGGCATTACCACCACCGGTGCAACGGTACTGACAGGCCTCGATACCATGGACCAGGACCTGCTGCTGTGGCGCTCCATCCTGCAATGGATCGGTGGCATCGGGATCATCGGTATGTTCGTTGCCGTACTGCCGTTCCTGCGGGTAGGCGGGATGCGCCTGTTTGCCACGGAGTCCTCGGAGTGGACCGACAAGGCCCTGCCCCGCATGAAGACGCTCAGCCGCGGCCTGCTGCTTGTGTACGTGATATTTTCAGTAACCGCCGTGGTCACCTACTGGCTGTCTGGCATGTCACTGTTTGATGCCTTTAACCATGGCCTCACCAGCATAGCGACCGGTGGCTTCTCAACGTCGGATTCGTCCATGGGCAAATTCGACTCCGACCTGATTCTGCTCCAGGGCAGCCTGTTCATGATGATTGGCAGTATGCCGTTCTTCCTTTTCGTGCGGGAAATGCACGGACAGCACGGTGTGCTTTTCCGGGATCAGCAGGTACGGCTGTTTGTCACTATCCTGCTGGTGATCCCGGCCTTGCTGACCCTTTATCGATGGCATGTCTCGGTCGGGGACTTCGACTTCATCCATGGCTATGTCGCCACGCTGTTTAACGTTACGTCGGTGGTTACCACCACCGGTTACGCCTCCGAGGACTATTCCGCCTGGGGCCCTCTGGCATTTGTTCTGTTCTTCTTCCTGATGTTTGTCGGCGGCTGTTCCGGGTCGACCGCGGGCGGTATGAAAATCTTCCGCTTCCAGCTGTCACTGATTGTTTTGCGGGAACAGCTCATGCGTTTGTTGCACCCACGTGCGGTGCTGACCAGGAACTACAATGGCCGCGCCGTCAGCGACGAGATCATCTCTTCGATGATTGCCTACAGTTTCATTTTCCTGCTTTGCCTGCTTGTCATTACGGTGGCATTGGCAGCCTTGCAACTGGATTTCATCACCAGCATTTCCGGTGCGCTGTCGGCCTTGACCAACGTTGGCCCCGGCCTGGGTGCAATCATTGGTCCGGCAGGGACGTTTGAGTCCCTGCCGGATGCGGCCAAATGGATACTGTCAGTGGGTATGCTGATGGGGCGCCTGGAAATTCTCAGCGTAGTGATCGTGCTATCACCCGCATTCTGGCGCAGTTAAACAGAAGTCCGGCGTATCGGGGGGAAATAGCTGACGGTGTGATGGTGATTCTGCAACCAGGAAAGTAATGCCGAAATTGTAAACCCGTCGTTCTCCACACCGCTGAAATCCACCCCCAAACCCTGGTCCGATTTGCGAACCACCAGACCTCTTAACTTCAGGAACGAGTTTTCGTACTTGTCGGGAAAGCGGAACTCCAGTTCCAGGGTCTGGTTGAGTTGAACGTCCGTGTAGCTGGTCGCAATAAACAGGCCGCGTTCACTGGCATCACGAATCTGCCCCGTGGCCACCGGCATATTGCGCTTGTAGAGCAGAAGCCCCAGTTTCCCGGTTATACGTTTGCTCAAACGGTACTCCATGAAACCTCCTCGAGCCGACAGGCAAAAGCCATGGGTAGGACAGTTATTCATGGAATGATATCCCGGATTTGTCAAATTATCTTTTGATACAGGTCAAAGATTAATTTTCTCTGACAGGAACCGGCCGATATCCTGAACCTCTTCCAGACAGACGCTATGCTCCATCGGATACGTTTCATAACGGGGGTTGTAGCCCATGGCGCGAAGCTTTTCCGTACCTTTCTGCCCCAGGGATTCCGGCACAACGGGATCAAACGTACCGTGATAAGCGTTGATCGGAATATTCCGGTTCGCTTCTGACGGTTTGATGGTCTCAGCCGTGGCAAAATAGGTCGATAGCGCCAGCAGTCCAGCCAGTGGCTTGGGATAGGTCAGGCCCACTTCATAAGCTACTGCCCCACCCTGTGAGAAACCGGCGATGACGATGTTTTCGCTGGGGATGCCGCGCTCAATCTCCCGGTCCACCATACGCGCAACTGCATCAGCGGATGCCAGCAACTGCCCGGTGTCGATAACGCGATCGACATCCATGGCCTTGATGTCGTACCAGGCAGGCATGCTCATGCCACCATTAACGGTGACCGGCATGACAGGCGCGTGGGGAAACAGAAAACGCACGGCCGCGTTAGCGGGCAGCCCCAACTCCGGGACCACCGGCTCGAAGTCGTGGCCGCTTGCACCCAGTCCGTGCAGCCAGATAACGGCCGCGGTCGGGTTGGGATTGGTTTCCAGTTCGATATATTCAAGTTCCTGCACAAAATACCTCAATCGTCGGTGCCGGGTTCGGAAGCGTCGGGATCGTTCGCCTGTAAGGCGGTGACCACCGGATTGGCATACATATCCAGCAAATAAGGACGGATGGCCTCGTCACAGCTTTCCAGTCGCCGCTCCATTTCAGCCTCGGCGGCTTCGAGTTCCGCGGGTGACCAGGTTTCTGCGGTAACCACGGAATCACTCACGGTATCCGGCGTGGTGTGCGCATCCGGGTGGATGCCCCGTTGCCGGTACGCTACCAGGTTGGAAGCATGCAGGTGATAGTTGGCATGCATTTCCCGGTCAATGCGGGCGGAGAGATCCTTGGGGTTACCGGGAGCGTCGGCGATCGGCGTGCCAAAATGCACATGCACGTGGCCCTTGAAACCGGTCAGTCCCTTCATAATCTGATCGGTGTCTTCGCCTGCGGCCTTGGTGTAGCTTCCGGTGCGGGCACGGGTTTCCAGCTCGCGGGCCTTGTCAGCGTCACAGGGATCGTACTCATAGGCGATGGAGACGGGAACGATATGAAGCCGGTTCATGGCTTCCGAGAAATCCAGGCCACTCTTCTTCTTGCTCATGTAGAACATTTTGATGATAGCCGGGTCCGTAAAATCCAGGCCATCCTTCGCCCGCCCTTCCCGTTGGGCAATCCAGATACTGTGATTGGTATCAATGCTGTGATTGATAAAGCTGGACAGCATGATATAGGCGTCGCGCATTTCACGGGGGCTGGTGATGTTCCGGCGTACCACGAAGCTCTTGTTCAGGCGCATCATCTCGGCAAATACCCGGTTCGCAAGCAGGTTGTCACCAATCGCAATGCGGGTTGTATTGAACCCGTTAGCGAACAAAAGGTAGTTCACCACCATGGGATCAAACACGATGTCCCGATGGTTGGAGATGAACAGGTGCGCGGAATGCTTGTTGAGATTCTCGAGACCGCTCTGGGTCACCCGGGTGGTGGTATGGTTCACCAAATCCTCTGCGTACTCAGACACCTTGGCCTGCAGGTCGTCGACCCGATTCAGGTGACCAAAGTTCTTCACCAGCCAGCGTCTGATCCAGATGCGCACTACCCCCGGCGCCCAACGCGCCAGTGTGGGGGATTTGAAGCGGGCGATCATGTCCAGAAAGTCCGGATCATTCACCAGGCGCTTGATAGCAGCGCCGGTTTCTTCGTCCGAATAGGGACGGATGGCATCAAATTCCTGCATGGAGTTCCTGTTGTTTTCAGAGTCAGTCATTGGCGGTGATGACGATAAAAATCGCGGTATTGTAGCGTTAATCAAGGTGTTTTGCCTCTACTGTGCCCGCGAATCTGGTATGATTTCGACCCTTGAACAACATGACACCGACCATTCCCGCATCCTGGCACCGGCAATCCATGGACTTTGATCAGCTGAGCACAGAACGCCCGACCCTCTCCCGGAAAGACCCCGAACAGGTCCTGCATGAGGTTTTTGGTTACGAAACCTTCCGCCCCCTGCAGGGAGACATCATCCACGAAGTGGTCAATGGCGGAGACGCCCTGGTCCTGATGCCGACCGGCGGGGGTAAATCCCTTTGCTATCAGGTGCCGGCTCTGGTGCGCCCCGGTACCGCTGTGGTGATCTCTCCGCTGATTGCGCTGATGCAGGACCAGGTGGCTGCTCTGAACGAACTGGGTGTACGTGCGGCGTTCCTGAATTCAACGATGGATTTCGCCCAGGCCAGGGATACTGAAAACGCGCTGATGACCGGTGAGCTGGATCTGCTTTATTGCGCGCCGGAGCGTTTGATACAGCCACGGACCATCGATCTTCTCCACAACGCGTCGATCTCCCTGTTTGCCATCGACGAAGCCCACTGCGTATCCCAATGGGGGCACGACTTCCGCTCCGATTACCTGGAGCTGAGCCTATTGGCGGAGCAGTTTCCGGGTGTTCCCCGAATTGCACTGACAGCAACTGCAGATGAACGGACCCGTAAGGAAATCGCAGAGCGCCTGTCGCTGACCAATGCCCGTCACTTCGTAAGCGGCTTTGATCGCCCGAATATTCAGTATCGAATTTCACCAAAAACAAATGCCAACAAGCAGTTGCTGGATTTTATTAAAGCAGAACATGATGGTGATTGCGGCATCGTCTATTGCCTGTCCCGCAACAAGGTGGATGCCACTGCGCGTATGCTGGCGGACAAGGGATACACCGCTCTCCCCTACCACGCGGGGTTAAGCGGCCCGGAACGCGCCCGTAATCAGGAACGCTTTCTGCGGGAGGATGGGGTCATTGTTGTCGCCACCATCGCGTTCGGCATGGGTATCGATAAGCCGGACGTGCGCTTCGTTGCCCACCTTGATCTCCCCAAAAGCCTTGAAGCTTACTACCAGGAGACCGGGCGTGCCGGACGTGACGGCAAACCCTCAACCGCCTGGATGGTCTACGGCCTGCAGGATGTCATCAAGCTCCGGCAGATGCTGGAAGCGTCCATGGGGAACGACCATTTCAAGCGGGTCGAGCGGCAAAAACTGGATGCCATGCTTGGGCTGTGTGAGGTCACCAGCTGCCGTCGTCAGGTTCTGCTGCGGTATTTTGGAGACGTTCTGGAGCAACCCTGCGGGAATTGCGATACCTGCCTGAATCCGCCGGATACCTGGGACGGCACGGTGGCGGTTCAGAAGGCATTGTCCTGCGTGTTCAGGACGGGCCAGCGTTATGGCGTCACCTACCTGATCGACGTGCTAAGGGGATCTGAAAACGAGCGCATCCGCCAGTTTGGCCATGACAGGGTCTCCACCTATGGCATCGGCACGGAGCTCTCGGTGAGCGAATGGAAGTCGGTGTTTCGGCAGCTGGTCGCCAATGGCCATTTGCGGGCCGATCCTGAAGGTTACGGCTCTCTCCAGCTCACGGAACAATGCCGTCCTCTTCTGAAGGGCAAAGAGCCGATCCAGTTGCGCAAGGATCCGGCGCCGGTCAAATCGTCCGGTCGAGCCAGCTCCGGCAGCGCTCGCGCAAAAATAAGCGATCAGATTACCGACCAGGCTGGATGGGATGCGTTAAGGGCCTGTCGCAAGTCGCTGGCAGAACAGCAGGGTGTTCCGCCCTACGTTATATTCCACGACACGACCTTGTTCGACATGCTGGAGCGGCGGCCCGCAACCCTCTCCGAGCTGGCCGAAGTAAACGGCGTAGGGGCCGCCAAGCTGGAAAAGTATGGTGAGATTTTCCTGCAGACGCTGAGTGAACTCAGCCAAAGCTGACCCCTATCTGTTTCCGGCCTGTTCTGCGTAAGAGATTCTTTTACAGTTTTTTAGAATCAGGTCCAGCCTTGTCAGCAGTTTATGCTCTAAACTGGTTACGAACCTACTTTCCCGCAACACGGATGCACGGAGAAAGACTGATATGGCAAGAAGCACCCGACAGCCTCCAGCAAGGAGATCCCAGCCACTGAGGCTTGTTCTCGGGGTGCTTCTGATTGCCCTCGCCTGGACCACCCAGAGCCTGGCTGAGATCCGGAACGCCGCCTACGAGCCTCCGGCGCAAAGGGAGTACAAATTCTGGTACCGGAATTACGACAACCCGGCAATTCGCGCACTGCTGGAGCTGGCCCTCGAGAAAACACCGGAGTACGGGGATTTCCGGATCATCCGCAGCGAAGAAATGGGCCAGGGCCGGGTATTGAGAGAGTTGTCCCGCTCCCGCACCAGTCTTATAGACATTGCCAATGTTGCCAGCAGCAGTAAGCGGGAATCGGAACTCCTGGCGATTCCCATCCCGATTGACGGCGGCCTGCTGGGGTTCCGGGTTTGCGTGGTACTGCCCCACGCCCTGCCTTTATTTGAAGGGGTCAGTTCGATTGACGATCTGAAGGATCGGGGCATTCGTATCGGCCAGGGACTGCACTGGCCGGACACCGACATCCTTGGGGCGAACGACATTTCGGTGGTCACCCACACCCGCTACGAAATCCTCTTTCGGATGTTGCGTAATGACCGGTTTGACTGTTTTGCCCGGGGGGTCAGCGAGGTCATGTTTGACCTGGAAATCGAGAACGATCCTGATCTGGTCATTGAGCCCTCGCTGATGCTCGCCTATCCCATGCCTTCTTACTTCTTTACCGCGCCGCACGACTATCTGACGGCTCACCGCGTGCAACTGGGTATGGAGCGGGCTATTCTGGACGGCAGCTTTGCCCGGTACCTGGCGGATTACTATAGCAAGCCGATCGAGGAACTGGCGCTGGATCGGCGCAAGGTGATTGTGCTCAGGAATCCCTTCCTGAGCGAGGAGTCACGAATGGTGGGGCGCCATACTCTGGACAACCTCCACCGCCGTCTTAAAGTACTAAGCCGTTAAACCCGGAACCGGGATACGTTCTGGCTCAGGGTATTGCCAATGGACTCGATCTCGCCGCTGTACACATCGTTTTCACTGGCGGCGGTGGCGGCCTCCTGCCCCTGATCCGCAATGCGGGTAATGGAGGAATTCAGTTCTTCGGTCACCGACGTCTGCTCTTCCGAAGCGGTGGCGATCTGGGACGTCATCTGGCTGATCGACGTAATCGCCTCGGCGATTCGGTTCAGCGCTTCCATCGCGTCCTGTGCTTTTTCCATGCTGACATTGGAAACCGCGGTGGATGCTTTCATGACATTAACGGCGTTGTTGGCGCCTTTTTGCAGCCGCTCAATCATGTTGTTGATTTCTTCCGTGCTGTCCTGGGTTCGGCTGGCGAGGTTCCGAACCTCATCCGCCACCACGGCGAAGCCCCGTCCTGCGTCGCCCGCACGCGCAGCTTCAATGGCGGCATTCAGGGCAAGCAGGTTGGTTTGCTCAGCAATGCCCTGAATGACTTCCAGCACCGAGGTGATATCACTGACATCCCGCCCCAGGGTGTCGATCACCTCAGCGGCAGAGGCAATTTCCCTCGACAACTTCTGCACTGCGTCCCGGGAAGCCTCAACCGTTTCCAGTGAGGCACGGCTGTCGCTATCCGCCGTGTTGGCTGCGTCAGCGGTCTGCTGGGCAGACTGGGCAATCTCGCCGGCCGCAGCAGACATTTCGTTGATCGCCGTCGCCACCATGTCGATCTCACTCTGCTGGCTTTCCACGCTGCTGCGACTGGTGCTGGCAGTCTGGCGCAGGGATGTCACGTTGTCCTTGAGCTCTCCGGTGCCCCTCTGGACATCGCGGACTACCTCCTGAATGTTGCCGACAAAACTGTTAAAACTGCGGGCCAGGAGACCAAACTCATCCTTAGCGCTGTCATCCAGTCTCTGGGTCAGGTCGGCATCACCGCTGGCAATGTCCTCCATGGCCCGGTTCAGCCGATGAACCGGCGCCATCAACACGCGAATGCCGAAGTGCAGCACCAGCAGTGAAATCACCAGACCAACCAGCGCGATGATGATGCCTGTCACCCGGGCAGCAGCCACCGGCTCATGGATCATGTCTTCGTTTACGAATGTGCCGAGGTACCAGTCAACGCCCCGCGCGCCGCTGATGGCGTGAAAGCTGGCGCTCCAGTTCTCGTCGTTTACTTCATAGTTGTGTTCGTTGCCGTCCAGGTTCGGGGACTGGCCGATCAGTTTTTTGATGCTCTCACCGATCAGTTCTTCGTTTGGATGGAACAACACCGTGCCGTCAGCGCTGATCAGAGAGGCGTACCCGGTGCCCGCAAGCGTGACCTCGGACAGGGTTTCCTCTACGGTTTTAAGAGCGATATCGCCGCCAACAACCCCCCGGTAGCTACCGGATTTAACCGGAGCCAGCGTGGTGATGATCGTATTGCCGGTAATCACATCCCTGTACGGCTCGGTGAATGAGGCTCGGCCCAGGTCCATTGCGATCTGGTACCAGGGGCGGGTTCTGGGGTCAAAGTCGGACGGCAGGCCGGCGCTGTCTTTCTCGGTTTTCATCAGCATGTAACCGTCTTCACGACCGACATAGACATCCTTGAAACCACCCCCCGTGGTGGCGGATTGCAGTAGCACCCTTGCCTGCCGGTCCGTGCGCATGTCTTCCATGGATTTGGCCACAGCCTCTGTCATTGTCAGCCGCGTGTTGAGCCAATCGGCAATGCCTGATGTACTTTGTGCCACTGCCTCGTCAATCAAGGCGTCCACGTAGGTTTCGGTGGTGTCCTGAAGCCGGAGGTTTCCGGACCAAGTGAAAGCGACCATCACCAGAATTAACAGGACGCCGAAAGCGGTGAGCAGTTTTTGACCAAACGTCAGTTGCACGGATAAATCTCCAATGGAAGTTGCTGAGGCGTTATTCAGGGGTTATTAAGTCTTTCGGCGGGAAATGCGAAGTCTTTAATGCCTTCTGATAAAATCACGTCGGTAGCTTGGTTTATTGTAAGCAGAGCTTGAACTAAATTCCTTTATTAATTGTTACGGGAGCCTCCCTGTATGGCCCACGAAGAGCTGCACCTTAACCTCCGCAATCTCACTCTGGACGATTACGAAGAGCTCCAGCAGCTGATGGATCTGATCTACGATGATATCGGCGGGGCCTGGCCAAGGGAGACCATCAAGGCGCTGGTGGAGCAATTCCCCGACGGGCAGATCTGCATTGAGGACTCCGGGGAACTGATCGCGGTGGCACTCACTGTGTGCGTGAAGTACGAGCGATTCAGCAACCCCCACACCTACGACGACCTGATCCTCCGGAACGAAAAGATCTGGCACAACCCGAAGGGCGATTCCCTATACGGTCTGGATGTATTTATTCACCCGGAGTACCGCGGTTACCGGCTGGGACGTCGGCTCTACGAGGCCCGCAAGGAACTTTGCCGGTCGATGAACCTGCGCGCTATTCTCGCCGGCGGCCGGATTCCCAGTTACTACAAGTACGCGGATCAATACTCGCCAGAGGAGTACATCCAGCGGGTGGACCGCAAGGAAATCTTCGATCCGATCCTTACTTTCCAGCTCTCCAATGATTTCCAGGTTACCCGGCTGATGCATAAATACCTGCCGGAAGACGAGAAGTCCCTGGGATACGCCACCCTGCTGGAATGGCGGAACATTCTTTATACGCCGCCCTCGGCCGTACTGAACGTCAAGAAAACCCAGGTTCGTCTGGGCGCAGTGCAATGGCAGATGCGTGAGTTCACTTCCGTTGAGGAAGTGCTCAAGCAGGTGGAATACTTCGTGGACGCCCTGTCTGACTACAAAAGTGATATCGCGCTGTTTCCCGAATTTTTCAACGCGCCATTGATGGGGCTGACGGATCAGATGGACCAGACCAGGGCGATTCGGTTCCTGGCCGGGTTTACCGAACAGTTCCGCAATGAAATGTCCGAAATGGCGGTGAGTTACAACATCAACATTATTACCGGCTCCATGCCGCTGCTGGAGAATGACCGGGTTTATAATGTGTCCTACCTGTGCCATCGGGACGGACGGGTTGATGAGCAACGAAAAATCCACATCACGCCCCACGAACGCCGTGACTGGGTGATTGAAGGCGGAGACCAGTTCGAGGTATTCGATACCGACGCCGGCCGTGTCGCCATCATGATCTGCTATGACATCGAATTCCCGGAGTTGGGGCGCATCGCCGCCAGTCAGGATGTCGATATCATCTGCGTGCCTTTCTGGACCGATACCAAGAACGGCTACCTGAGGGTTCGGCATTGCGCCCAGGCGCGGGCCATCGAGAATGAATGCTATGTTGTCATTACCGGCAGCGTTGGTAACCTGCCCAAGGTGGATAACCTGGACGTCCAGTATGCCCAGTCATCCGTGTTCTCACCCTCTGACTTTGCGTTTCCCCACGATGCGGTGATGGCGGAAACCACGCCAAACACGGAAATGATCATGTTTTCCGATATGGATCTGGAGAAGCTCAAACTGGTTCGCAACGAGGGCTCGGTCACCAATCTCAAGGACCGACGTACAGATATGTATGATATTAAAACCTTTTGATTTGGCCCGGATAGACTCCTCAGGCAGTTGATGAACTGCCTGAGAGGGTTATCGTATAACGCTGACGCCGTTGCCAAATCTGCCAAGTGTGGCTATTGTTTAATCATTCAACTACGGTTTATTCATACCGGATGCGGTCCGGCCCCGGAAAATCCGAGAACTTTTTCATGAATGAAGCACTACCAGATCTGATTGCTCGCTTTCGCATCAAGCGCGGCCTGTTTCGCAAGGAAACGGTTGAAGCATCGCTATTTGAGCTCGATAACTACGGTTGTGTGATGAAAACAGACAAGGTGTTTAACCCGGGCGATACCGTCATCCTGGACCTGATCATGGACATGCCGTTTGAGAACATCGAGGCGGAAGGCATATCAGGGCTCGTCACAGAACGCAGAAAACACTGCAGCAATTACTTTTATGCCATTGATTTTATTGAATTTGACGGCTCAAATTCTTCCCCGGCTGCCGACAAACTCCGGCGCATTCGGGATGTTGTCATTAAAAAGCAGTCCCTGAAATCACGACGTTCCTCCGGGCCAGCTTCAGGTTTACAGCAAACGGCCTGACCAAGCACGACCTCACTTCGCTCAAACCGTAAGGAGACAGTCTTCATGGCCAAAAAAGCCAACAAGCCAAGCGTGGATAAAATTGTCAAAAAGGTAAACAAGGAGTTCGATAAAACGTCTTCCCAGATTGAAAACCTGATCAATGATGCTCTCAAGCAGTTTGATAGCCTTCAGAACCAGATCCAGGAACCGGTACGCAAACTACTGAAAGAAGTGGATGAACTTCGCGATCGGGAAATGAAGCGTTTCAACGAGGAATTCGAACGCCGGCTGAAGGAATTCCATGAATTGCAGAACAGCATCCTTGATCGCCTGGGCATTGCCAGCAAGGAAGCCAGCGAGGAAGTGAAGAAAACCGCTGACACGGCATCGGCCAGGGTCAGCGCGGCCAAGCCGAAAAAAGCAGCCTCAAAGCCGGCTGCCAAGAGCCCCGCCAAGGCCAGGAAAGCGCCCGCGAAATCCGCGACCAAGGCCAAGGCCAAAACGCCGGCAAAGAACGCCCCGGCCAATAAGGCACCTGCAAAAAAGGCGGCCAAGCCTGCAAACAAGAACGATCTGACTCGCGTCAAGGGTATCGGCCCCGCGACGGCAAAGAAGATGCAGGATGCAGGTATTACCTCCATCGAGCAGATTGCCACTCCCTCCGATGCGGATAACGAAAAGCTGCAAGCCTTCTCAAAAATGAAAGGATTCGCGACGCTGTCTGACGAAGCCAAGAAAGTGCTCTGATGCGAACGCCTGAGCAGCCTGTATTACGGGATATTGTCCTGATTGGCGGCGGGCACAGTCACGTCGGGGTTCTTAAGCGGTTTGCCATGAATCCTGTGCCGGGTGTCCGGTTGACGCTGATTTGCCGTGACACCCACACCCCCTACTCCGGCATGCTTCCGGGGTATGTGGCTGGGCATTATTCCTACGACGACGTCCACATTGACCTTAGCCGGCTGGCCGAATACGCCGGAGCCCGCTTCTACCGCGACGAAGCCATAGGCCTCGACAGGGATCGAAAGCGGGTCATCTGTAAAACCCGTCCGGACGTGCCCTACGATCTCCTGTCCATCAATATCGGCTCATCTCCCCGGGTTGAAGATGTGTCAGGTGCCGCCGAACATGCGGTACCCGTCAAGCCGATTAACAATTTCAACAGCCGCTGGCTGGCACTGCTGTCACGCCTGGAGAACCATCAGGGGCCGATGACAGTTGCGGTGGTCGGTGCTGGCGCCGGTGGCGTGGAGCTGACGCTGGCCATGCAGTTCCGCCTGCGGAACGAACTGAGACAGCGCGGGCTTGACCCGGATCAGCTGCACTTTCATCTGTTTGATGCAGAGAACGTGATCCTGCCGACCCATAACGCCAAGGTGCGTGCTGTATTCGCCGAAAAGCTCAGCAGCCGCGGGGTGAAGGTCCATTTGGGAACCGCTGTCTCTGAAGTGGAAGCCGGACGACTTCAAACCGCGAATGGCGACACTTTCGATGTTGACGAAGTGTTGTGGGTCACCCGCGCCGGAGGTCCCGCCTGGCTGAAAGACACTGGCCTGGCGCTCGATGACGGCGGTTTCATACGGGTCAGGGATACCCTGCAAACGGAAACCGACGACGCCATCCTCGCCGCCGGTGATATCGCCAATGTGGTCAATCATCCCCGGGAAAAGGCTGGCGTGTTTGCTGTCCGTCAGGGCCCTCCCCTGGCAGACAACCTCAAACGTCTGGCTACGGGCAAGTCCGCGAAGAACTTTCATCCCCAGAAGAAATGGCTGGCGCTGATCAGCACCGGTGACAAGTTTGCCGTCGCCTCCCGGGGCGACCTGTCCTTCGCGGGTTCCTGGGTGTGGCGCTGGAAGGACTGGATCGACCGGCGCTTCATGGACAAGTTCAGTGATCTGCCACCCATGGAAGACACTGGCAAGTTACCGGACACAGCCGCCGCCCAGAGCGCGGAGGAAGCGTCCCAGGCCATTTCCGCTGTCGCCATGCGCTGCGGCGGGTGTGGCGCCAAGGTTGGCAGCACGGTGCTGTCACGGGCCCTTGGTGAACTGAAGCCCATCGAGCGGGATGACATCATCATCGGCCTGCACGCGCCCGATGACGCGGCGGTGCTCAGGGTGCCGCCGGGAAAGGCCGTGGTTCACACGGTCGATTTCTTCCGCGCATTCATTGATGACCCGTACATCTTTGGTCAGGTCGCGGCGAACCACAGTCTTGGTGATGTCTTCGCCATGGGGGCCGAAGCGCAGAGCGCCACCGCCGTTGCGACCGTGCCCTATGGCATCGAATCCAAGGTGGAAGATGTGGTGTACCAGATGATGTCCGGTGCCGTTGAAGTGTTAAACGATGCAGGCTGTGCCCTGGTGGGAGGCCATACCGGCGAAGGCCGGGAACTGGCCCTGGGGTTTGCCGTCAACGGCCTGATTGATCCGGAAGAGGTGATGAGCAAAGGCGGCCTTAAGGCCGGTGATGCGTTGATACTGACCAAGCCCATTGGCACCGGAACCCTGTTTGCCGCCCATGCAAGACTCGCCGCGAAAGGACGTTGGATCGATTCGGCGCTCACCTCCATGATCCAGTCCAACAAGAGTGCGGCCCAGTGTTTGCGGAAGTACGGGTCGAAAGCCTGTACCGACGTAACCGGGTTTGGCCTGCTTGGCCACCTGGTGGAGATGACACGGCCCTCGGGTGTCGATGCGGAACTGGACCTGTCCGCCATTCCGGTGTTGCCCGGCGCCGAGGAAACGGCCGCGGCCGGCATCCTGAGTTCGTTGCAACCGGCCAACATCCGCCTGCGCCGGGGTATTCGCGATCAGGATAAATGGGTAAAGCACCCACGTTATCCGCTGATCTTTGATCCCCAGACCGCCGGAGGTCTGCTCGCCAGTGTGCCGGCGGACGTAGCCGACGACTGTGTGCGGGAACTCAAGGCCATGGGCTATCCCCACACCGCGCTCATAGGCCGGGTGACGCCCCAGGACGAAAGCGGCCCCATAGAACCGATCAGCCTTCGGGACTGATCCTCTGCTTGCTGTTGGCGATGGCCTGCTCTATTGCCAACAGCAAGGACGTCTGTTCCGCTTCCGGAACGAAACTACCCGCCAGAGCTTCCACATGCTGACGCAATTGCGACAGGTAGTCCGATGACGTCTCCGCCCGTGACATCAACTGCGCCAGGTGCTGTTCGTCCTTTACCCGAAAATAGCCAGGATAGTCGTTCCCCAGCAGTCCCCGGTTTCCAGGAATATCCGAAGCCAGTATGGGCAGGCCCGCCCGGCACGCTTCCGAGACCACGTTGGCGCCGCCCTCCATCACCGAACTGATGACCATCAACCGTGACCGGGCCATCAGCGCGTCTGTTGCGGGCTTGTCCAGTTCACCCAGCCACTGAAAACGGGGGTTCCGGGCCTGCTCGGCTTCAGCCATGCGTTGCCAACGGTCTGTGTGGGGCTTACCGGCATTGAACACCCGTATCCGGGAGTTCTCGGGCAGGTAATGGCAGGCCAGCGCCGCCCGCAGTGGATCCTTTTCGTCCCGTAAATGGCCAACCACACAGATATCAAAGTAGTCATCATCAGCTTCGGCAGGTGTAATCAGCCCAGCGGACTGTAACACCGTGACCAGTTTCGATCGAAAAGCGTCCGGGATGTCCTCGGCCACCCGATGGTGCAGACCGATAACCGCATCCGCCAACGCCATCGACTGCCGGGTGTCGTGCGGAAATGCGTGTTGATGGTGATAGATATCAGTGCCGGTCAGCACGGTGATCACCGGTACTCCCGGATGGTCCCGACGGAACTTGCGGATGGCTTGATGACTGCGCCAGGCGTGGAGTGCAATGAACACATCACAGGGTTCCGGGGATAATTCTGTGACCACAGACACCCGATGACCTGCCTTCTGCAATAATCTTGACCAACGCTCCGCCGTAGCCCGGTTGCCGGCCCGTGAACCTGGTGGTGCAGGTGTCAGAATCTGGATATGCATTGTTCGGCCTTCTGCCTAATCATATTCTTGTTGGCGGTCCTGATCCGCGAGCGCTGACCCGATTTAGCTGCTCAATCGTATTGCAGTTCATGCCGGAGGTAAATCAGGGTATCCTGAACATCCGTGTAGTAACGCACTGAAATTTCCACTGTTATAAAAGGAAAAACTCCATGGCCATGAGCTTTATACGGAAATTGATGCTTTGCAGCTTGCTAGCCCTCACCTCGCTCACCGTTTCAGCCCAGACATTCGTGTTCACCGCCATTCCGGACGAGGACGAAACCAAGCTGAAAGAGCGTTTTCAGGGCATAGCGGATTACCTGCAGGAAGAGCTGGATGTTGAAGTCCGATACATTCCGGTCAAATCCTACGCTGCCGCGATTTCCGCATTCCGCAACAACCAGGTGCAGCTGGCCTGGTTTGGTGGCCTGTCCGGCGTTCAGGCCCGGGCACTGGTGCCGGGATCCCAGGCGCTGGCCCAGGGCGTGGAGGATGAAGCCTTCTACAACTACTTTATCGCCCACAAGAGCACCGGTCTGGAAAAGTCCGACACCCTGCCGGAAGAGGTGCGCGGTAAGACCTTCACCTTTGGCTCCAAGGGGTCCACCTCCGGCCGCCTGATTCCGGAATACCATATTCGCCGCATCTTTAACGAAGCCCCCGAGGACGTGTTCTCCAGGGTTGGCTTCAGTGGCAACCACACCCGTACCCTGCGCCTGGTGGAAGCCGGCACCTACGAGGTGGGCGCCATCAACTATGCCGTTTGGGAAAAGGAACTGGAAAACGGCAATATCAACACCGACGAAGTGAAAGTCATCTGGGAAACTCCGACCTACCCGAACTATCAGTGGACCATCCGCGGTGATGTGGACGACCGCTACGGCGAGGGTTTCACTGACAAGGTCCGGCAGGCCCTGCTAAATATGGACGATCCTGCATTGCTGGAAAGTTTTCCCCGTTCAGGCTTCATCCCGACGGCCAACGAAAACTACGAGCCTATCCGCTCAGTGGCGGAGCAGATCGGAATTCTGGATTAATGTCAGGGTTTCAGCTCTCCGGACTGACGGCATCCTTCGATGGTGAGCGGGTCATTGGCCCGCTCAGCCTGGATGTAAAGGAAGGCGAACGTGTGGCACTGGTCGGAAAGAGCGGTGCCGGCAAATCAACGCTGATAAAGTTGATTCACGATCGGGTCGACGGCCATGCTTCCCTGGTGCCACAGGATCTCGGCCTGGTGAATGCGCTGCCGGTCTTCCACAATGTGTTTATGGGGCAACTGGATGCCCATCCGGCATGGTACAACACCCTGACCCTGGTCCGGCCCTTCCGCAAGGACCGGGATGCCATCAGGGAGCTACTGCGTGAACTGTCCATGGCGGACAAGTTCTGGACGCCAGCCGCGTCCCTTTCCGGCGGGCAGCGCCAGCGGGTTGCCATCGCACGCGCGATATACCGCAACGCCGACCTCCTGCTCTCGGACGAACCGATATCGGCCCTTGATGGCCCCATGGCCCACCTGGTCATGAAAGCTTTGAATCAGCGGTTTGCGACCAGCGTAACCGCCCTTCATGATGTGGAAATGGCGCTGACCTACGCCACGCGAATTGTCGGCATCCAGGATGGCCAGATTGCGCTGGATGAACCCAGCCAACGGCTATCCGCGGCTGATATCATGCCGCTGTACTGACGGGCGACGGCAACCCTATGTATCTCTCTCCCACCCTGAGAATCAGCCTGCTTTTTCTGGCGATCGCCATCGCCGGGCTGTTCTTTGCGGACATCGCCATCACCACCGCCAACCCCTGGCAGGAACTCGGGCGATTTTTCCTTGGGGTGGCCACACCCGATTTTTTCAGCACGGAAGGACTGGCTACAGCGCTGCTGAGAACCGTGGCATTCGCCTTCGTGGGCGTTGCACTGGGCAGTGCGTGCGGCTTCCTGCTGTCGCTTATTTACCGGTTTTCTCCGGTGCGAATCTTCTGCGCCTTTATACGCGCGATTCACGAACTTTTCTGGGCGTTGATCTTCTTGCAGTTTTTCGGCTTTCACCCGCTGACGGGGGTGCTGGCCATTGCCATTCCGTACGCTGGCATTTTCGCCAAGGTCTATTCCGAAATTCTCGAAGAGTCGGACCCCGGCCCTGCGCGCCTGCTGCCGCCCGGTACGGGTGTGATCTCCACCTTTCTGTACACCCGCATACCGGATTGCTGGATACAGCTCCGCACCTATACCGCCTACCGCCTGGAATGCGGGTTGCGCTCCAGCGCGATCCTGGGGTTTGTCGGGCTGCCCACCCTCGGTTTCTACCTGGAGACTTCCTTTTCCCAGGGTTTCTATTCCGAAGCCGGGGCCATGCTGATCCTGTTCTATGTCCTGATTGCGACCATTCCCCTGTGGGTGAAACCAAAACTGCTTCCAGTCTATATCCTTGGCGCGCCCTTTTTCCTCGGTGACGGCATGCCCATCATCTGGGGCAACGTAGAGCGCTTCTTTACCGAGGACATTGTTCCAGCGCCGCTGAGAGACGGCGAAGGGCTGGCCGGGTTGGGTTCCTGGTTTGGTGATCTGATGCTAAACGAGGCTCTGCCGGGAATATGGAACACTCTGGTGCTGACCCAGATTGCTCTGGTGGCCACCGGGATTCTCACCCTGCTGGCGTTTCCGCTGATCTCCAACCACTTTGGCGGCCCGGTCAGGCGCACCTCCGGCCATGTGTTGTTGGTGATTGCACGCTCCACCCCCGAGTACATTCTTGCCTACATTCTGCTCCAGCTCTGGGGACCGTCCATGCTACCTGCTGTGGCGGCCCTGGCGCTGCATAACGGCGGCATCATTGGTCACCTGATCGGGCGGCAGACCAACACCATAAAACTCCGCCCAGATGCTCCCACCGGCTTTCGTCGGTACAGCTGGGAGCTGGTGCCACGTGTGTATCGCTCTTTCCTGGCTTTCCTGTTCTATCGCTGGGAAATCATCATGCGGGAAACCGCGATACTCGGGATACTGGGCATCTACACCCTGGGGTTCTACGTGGACAGCGCAATCCAGCAAATCCGCTTTGATCGCGCCATGATGCTAATCCTGATCACCGCCCTGCTGAACATCGGTATCGACATCCTCGGGCGTTACATACGCCGCAAACTGGCACTGCAGACCATGCCGACCTGCTGATGTTGCAGTGGTGGGAACAAGGTATGACCGATGAAGTCAGGCAGAGCCCTGGGCCGTGGCACGCACGCCGGACGGTTCCAGCTGCCAGTCGGTGCCCAGATCCACGGCCTCTGATGATTCAGGCGCGTCGAGGGGAGCGCCGGCAACAACAGGTTTGCTGAAACTGCCATCATCAAGGTGACGCATGGACTCAACGTCCACCGAACGGACCAGGTAGGAGTTGCCATCAAGCTGCA
The DNA here is from genome assembly GCF_045449855.1 of Marinobacter alkalisoli. Classification (NCBI taxonomy): domain Bacteria; kingdom Pseudomonadati; phylum Pseudomonadota; class Gammaproteobacteria; order Pseudomonadales; family Marinobacteraceae; genus Marinobacter; species Marinobacter alkalisoli. The sequence continues at coordinate 136,600 of NZ_JBJJLC010000004.1, forward strand.
CCCGCGCCCGGTGAGTCAGTCCGAAGATAAAACGGCAGTAGTCCAGCTTGAGCTGGAGCAAATCCTGTTCGGCTTTGCGGATTTTGCGGAGGAGAACTTTCTGAACGCTGTCGCTGTAATCCATCACATCTTTCCTGACCAACTTGTTATTCCAATTATGCTACACAATCCTGACGCCCTGTCATGGCCCTAGGTGCTGCGGCCCTCGGCCTGAAATACCAGTTTCACCGGCATATCATCGAACACCGTGTTGCCCTGCTTCAGATCAATACGCCACAACATGTCGGGATCCGTGGTACAGAACGGCGCGGTGAAGGTGGCGCGCCAGATACCAATGCCAGCTTCCGTTTCCGCAGGGGTTAGCGGCACCGGGTATTCGCCCAGGTACATGGATTCCCCCTTCAGCACCGCCAGGAAGCGGTCAGGGTTGGAACTGGTGTGTACGCGCAGATGGTATTCCTGGCCCTGGGAGCCCACTTTACCCTTTTCCAGTTCCGCCACCCAGGGCGTCCCCATCATCTTCCATTCGCATGGGCCCATGTGAAGGTCGCAAACCGGCGTTTCAGAGGCCTGCTCTTCCCCGGACATCAGCCATCCTGGCCCAAAAACAGCGGCTGCTATCAGCCCCGTCATGAGTACAACAACCGCAATCGCTCGTAACAATTCCATTTCCCCCAAGCAAAAGGTGGCATTATGGTCATTCACAACAGGAACGCAAAGGTTTCTAAACCACTGCCCATCGTGAGAAAATACTGCGCTTTGATTCACCACCCACAGGATACGCCAGTGCAGCCGGACATTTCCGTTAAGCACCTCAACAAAGTATACGCCGATGGATTTCGGGCCCTGAAGGATATCAACCTGGACATCACCCCGGGTGAGATCTTCGCCCTGCTTGGTCCCAATGGTGCGGGTAAAACCACCTTGATCAGCATCATTTGCGGCATCGTCAACCTGTCCAGCGGCGAAGTCAAAGCCGCCGGCCACGATATCGTGCGGAATTATCGCAAGGCCCGGGAAAGCATCGGGTTGGTCCCCCAGGAGCTGAACACTGATTCTTTCGAAACGGTCTGGGACGCGGTGTCATTCAGCCGGGGTCTGTTTGGTAAGCCGCCAAAGCCGGCGCATATCACAAAGGTCCTGAAGGATTTGTCGCTCTGGGATAAACGAAATAACCGCATCATGTCTCTCTCCGGTGGCATGAAACGCCGAGTGATGATCGCCAAGGCGCTGTCCCACGAGCCCAGGATTCTGTTTCTGGATGAACCCACAGCCGGGGTGGATGTGGAGCTCCGCCGGGATATGTGGGAGATGGTTCGCCATCTTCGGGAAGACGGCGTCACCATTATCCTGACCACCCACTACATCGAAGAAGCCGAAGAAATGGCGGACCGAATCGGCGTGATCCGCCAGGGGGAGATTATCCTGGTCGAAGACAAGGACCGGCTGATGAGCAAGCTCGGCAAAAAAGAACTGCGCCTGCAGCTTCACTCACCATTGGAAACGGTACCGGGTGAATTGGTGCTGGAGCCGGTTGAGCTATCCGATGATGGCTACGAGCTGATCTACACCTTCGACTCCCAGCAGGAACAGGCCGGTGTTGCCCGCTTGCTTCGCACCCTGGGGGATATTGGCATCGAATACCGGGACCTGAAGACCCGGGAAAGTTCGCTGGAAGAGATCTTCGTCGGCCTGGTTCACGATTAGTGACGCCGACACACTGGAGCAACCCATGAATTTTTACGGTATCCGAGCAATCTACAATTTCGAGATGGCCCGTATGCGCCGCACCCTGATGCAAAGCGTGGCGTCGCCGGTGATCTCGACATCGCTGTACTTCGTGGTCTTCGGATCCGCCATCGGCAGCCGCATGGGCGATATCGATAACATCAGTTACGGCGCCTACATTATCCCGGGTCTGGTGATGCTGTCACTGCTGATGCAGAGTATCTCCAATGCCTCCTTCGGGATCTATATGCCCAAGTTCTCGGGCACCATCTACGAAGTGCTTTCGGCGCCGGTTTCCTACGTGGAGGTCGTACTGGGTTATGTGGGAGCCGCGACCACGAAGTCGGTGATCCTTGGCCTGATCATACTGGCCACCGCCAAGCTGTTCGTGGATTACGACGTGCTGCATCCGTTCTGGATGTTTTTCTTTCTGGTGCTCACGTCCGTCACCTTCAGCCTGTTCGGCTTCATCATCGGCATCTGGGCTGACGGCTTTGAAAAGCTGCAGATCATCCCGATGATGATCGTAACGCCCTTGGTATTCCTGGGCGGCACCTTCTATTCCATCGAGATGTTGCCGGAGATCTGGCAGACCATCAGCCTGTTCAATCCGGTGGTGTACCTGATCAGTGGTTTTCGCTGGGCCTTCTACGGAGTCTCCGATGTTCATGTTGGTATCAGCGCCGGTATGATCCTGATGTTCCTGACCGCCTGCATGGTGGCGATATGGTGGATCTTCAAAACCGGTTACCGGCTGCGGTCGTGATTCGGCTGACCGTTGGCGCCGCCACCCTCGCCCTGCTTCTGCTGGCCACAGTGCCGGCATTGGTACAGGCAGAGGGGGAATTGCCGGTCACTAGCGGATGCCTGATTTCCGGGGATCGCAAGCTGGCAGTCGAGCTGGAAGTAGCAACCCTTCCCGAGCAACGCCGGAAGGGGCTGATGGGCAGGACGGAACTGGCGCCCGACAGCGGGATGCTGTTCCTGTACAACACGCCACGGGAGCCTGGCCACGGGTTCTGGATGTACCGTACACAGATACCACTGGATATCGCCTATCTGGACGACAGTGGCGTGATTCGCGCAATCCGGCAGATGCCTCCCTGCCCTTCATCCCGCAGCAGTGAGTGCCCTTCTTACCCGGCGGGCGTGGCGTTCAGCGCCGCGCTGGAAATGAACCAGGGATTCTTCGAGAGAGAAGGCGTGCAGGTCGGCGACCGCCTGAAAACAGGCGCCGAACACTGTCACGTTGAAAACTAGCTGTCCTTCCACTCCGGCTTGCGTTTGTCCAGAAACGCGCAGATACCTTCCTGAGCGTCACCGGCGGCCAGGTTATCGGTCATGACCTGTGAGGTGTAGTCATAGGCATCCGCCAGGTCGAGTTCCAGCTGCCGGTAAAACGCTTCCTTACCGACTTTCAGGGTATGTCTGGACTTGTCAGCGATGACCCGGGCCATGGTGTACACCGTCTCATCCAGCACCTGCTCGTCCACCACCTTATTCACCAGCCCGATCTGCTCGGCCCGGAGTGCGCCGATCATCTCGCCAGTGAGCAGCATTTCCATGGCGTGCTTGCGGTGCACATTACGGGATAATGCCACCATCGGTGTGGAACAGAATAACCCGATGTTGACCCCCGGCGTGGCAAAACGCGCCGTATCCGCTGCAACCGCCAGATCGCAACTGGCCACCAGCTGGCAACCGGCCGCCGTGGCAACGCCGGCAACCCGGGCAATGACAGGTTTGGGCAGATTCACCACCTGTTGCATCACCTTGCTGCACTGATCAAACAGAGCCTTCTGCTGATCCTGACTGCCAAACTGCTCGCGGATTTCCTTCAGATCATGGCCGGCACAGAACACCCGGCCACTGGCGGCGAGTACAACCACCCGGGTATCCGGATCCCCAGCCAGGGCGTCAAGCCGGTCCGATAATGCCTGCAACATGGCCATGGACAGGCTGTTGCGGTTGTCAGGCTGGTTAAGGGTCAAGGTTGTAATGCCGTTCTCGGTGGCAACCGTAATCATCTCTTCGGCAGTCATGGCGAGATCACTCCTCATGCTTTTTTACAGTATTCCGGCGCGGTACCAGCAAGTCGAGCCGACTTTCGTCGGGATCGATTGAGCCACCGCCACACCGCAATGTGATCTATATCACAAAAGTGACAGACCCCGATGTCCATTTGGCCAACGCCCAGACACTAAAACTTGTGGTCTTATGGCGGCAAAGCGTGACAAAACATCACAAAAAAACAACAAAAAGAGGTAATCATGAGACTAATCAAGCAGGCTCTGCCCTTGGCGGCAGTCATAGCATTCACCGGCTGCGGCGGAAGTGGCGGAAGTGGCGGTGGCGCCTCCGACGAAAATAACAGCGCGGTGGATTCGGAACAGCAGGAAGTGGCTGGCCAGGGTGTTATCCGCGTGCTTTCAAACCGCCCCGACCTGATTAACGGCGGTGATGCCCTGGTAGAAGTCGCATCACCGAATCTCAAAGGCGCCAGAATCCAGCTGAACGGCAAAGACATCAGTGACTCGCTGACCACCATGGACAACGGCGCGCGCCGTGGCCTGATCACTGGCCTGGAACTGGGTGAGAACGAACTCCGGGTTATCCTCGGTAAAGGCGGTGTGCTGCGCAAAACCATCATCAACCACCCCAAAGGCGGCCCGGTATTCTCCGGCCCCCAGGTTCAGCCCTGGACCTGCACCAACGAGAATCCGGTGGACGACAAGTGCAACCAGCCGGCGGAATTCGAGTTCAAATATGTGCCCCGGTCGCAGTTTGACCTGTTTGCCGAAAGCTTTGATCCGGAATCCCCCGGATTACCGGGTGCATTCCTGCCCTACGACCCCGATAACCCGCCACCGTCCGAAGACATCGCCCAGGTTACTACCGATGAAGGCGTCACCGTTCCCTATATCGTGCGGGTGGAAACCGGCGTGATGAACCGTGACCGCTATCAGGTCATGTCCCTGTACCAGCCGGATCAGGAGTGGACAGCGTTGTCGCCCCAGGAACAGTGGAATGGCAAGATTCTGATCCATCACGGGGGCAACGTGGGGGTCAGCTACGGCATGGGCCAGCCGCCCAATGGCGATATTGCCGGTACCGCGCCGGAGGGTGCGGAAACCCTGTTGGGAGACAGCATTTCCGTTGCCCTTGCACGCGGCTTTGTGACCCTGTCCACGGCCCAAGCCAACCTCGGGCATAACGTCAACCTGGTGACCGCAGCGGAATCCCTGGTAATGGCCAAGGAACACATCGTTGAGCAGTATGGCCCGGTGCGTTACACCATCGGCACCGGATGCTCCGGTGGCGCCATTGCCCAGCAACATATCGCCAACGCCTACCCCGGCATTTATCAGGGGCTGATCGTCCAATGCTCCTACCCGGATGTGTGGACCACCGCCACCCAGTTTGCCGACTACAACCTGCTGAACGAGTACCTGGGCAACAAGGTATCCGAAGACCCGGCAGACCTGCTGGCCTTCGTTGAAAGCCTGCTCTCCTCACAGGTACTGGCGATCCAGTGGCCTGCGCTGTACGGTCACCTACCGGTAAACCCGATCGTTTCCGACCTGGCCTTCTTCCCCTCGGCTGAACCGGATCAGGAGAGCTGCCCGGGGCTGGCGGGACAAGCGGAAGTGTATGACCCGGAAACCCGCCCCGACGGCCTGCGCTGCGGCCTGATTGATTACATGGTTAACCAGTTTGGCACGCGCCAGCCGGACGTGTGGTCGCCCAATGAGCAGCTGCTGTCACGGGGCTTCGCCGGCATTCCGCTGGACAACACCGGCGTGCAGTACGGCCTGAAAGCATTGCAGGACGGCGTCATCACTGGCGATCAGTTCCTGGCGGTCAACCGCGACATCGGTGGTCTCGACGTCGACATCAACTACCAGCCGGAGCGTATCGCTGCTGACCCGGAAGCCCTGGAGAATTCCTACCGCACCGGCGCAGTCAACACTGCCGAAAACCTCGCCAACGTCCCCATCATCGACCTGCGCGGCCCGGACCCCGGCATTGCCCACGATGCCTTCCACTCCTGGCAGGTACGGGCCCGGCTGCAAGAAACCCAGGGCCACGCCCGTAACCATGTGATCTGGTATGGCGCCTTCCCGCTGGCCGGCGATACCATCTTCACCACCGAAGCGCTGCTTGTCATGGACCAGTGGCTGGCCGGGATTGAAGCCGATCAGGAAGCGACTCCGGTGCCCAACAAGGTCATCGCCAATAAACCCGTCACCGCCAGGGACCGCTGCCTGTCGCTGTCCGCGCCGTTCTCTGAAGAAGGCCCCAAAGCGCCCTACACCGGCAACCTGCTCTATCCGGAGCCGCAAGTCTCCGGGCTGGATTCCGACCAGATCCCCACCTTCCCCGCCGAACTGGGCCAGATACTGGACGTTGCCACCGGGCAAGTCTGTGGCCTGGACCTGGGTGACCTGGGGCTTCCCGACACCATCACTGACCCGCTCCAGCCCATCACGGACGAGGTAGTGAACATCCAGGAACTGGTGGTCCAGACCCGCTTCGGCACCCCGCGTACCGTCGCCGGTGACGCCATCACCACACTGAACAACAAGTGCCAACTGAAACCCGTGGACCCGGCAGACTATCCGGTCAGCATTCTTGACGGCGTACTGAGCTCCGAAGGCTTCGCCCAACAAGTCGCGGAGATCTTCCCGGAAGGCGTCTGTGATTACAGCAAACCTCCGGTCGGCAAAGTGCCCACCCTGACCTGGTTGCAGTATGGCAACGAACGTGACGTCACCACCGGAGGCGAACCATTGCCCACACAGGAAGATACCGTCGCAGGCTGGGCTTCCCCGGCGTTCGGGGTGGATCTGAACCCGAGAACCAATCTCTGATCCCTGCCAAACAGGGGCGGCTCCTGCTGCCCCTGTTTGGGTTGCTATCCTCCCTCCTCGCCCACAAGATAGAGACAGTTCAGCTATTTTTCTCAGGGAGAGGACCATCATGCGGAAATCCATAATCCTCAAAATCGTTGTTGCCGTTGCCATCATTCTGGGCGGCATTTTCATCGTCATGAAGGACGACCCGGCTGTGCCAACCGGAGACATCAACACCATCACCCCGCTGCCAGATCAGGACAACCAGTAACACACGCCAGGGAACCGGTAACTTGACCGTAGAAACAACCCGGATAAAAGGACTGACCATTGCCGCACTGGGCGTGCTGTTTATTACCCCGGACGCACTCCTCGTTAAGATCACCTCCGTCGACCCGGTTGTTTTCGTGTTCTGGCGAGGCCTTCTGCTGGCCATCAGCTTTTACGTGATCAGCTGGCTCAGGTACCGCTCCCGCCTGGTACCCGAGATCCGCAAATGCGGCTGGAAAGGCCTGTTCTGCGCCGGCGCCTTTGCCATAAGCACACTGGGCTTTGTGGTGGGCATGAAAAACACCGCCGCCGGCAACGTTCTGGTGATCCTGAATACTGCACCGGTGATTGCCGCCGTGATCGCGTGGGCGGTGTGGAAGGAAACCCTGCCCCTCAGAACCTGGGCCATCATCCTGGTGTGCGTCACCGGCGCCACGTTCATGGCGATTGGTGAATGGGGCAAGGGCAACCCGCTGGGGCTGATCATGGCATTCGTTGCCGCCACGGCCCTTGCCTCCAACCTCAACATGGCCCGCTCCAAACCAGACAGCGACATGAGCGTGATGCTGATGTTCGGCGCCCTGCTGCTCGCCGCAGTGGCGGGGCTGGCCGGCGGCGCACACATACCCTCACCCCGGGACAGCTTCTTTATCGCCCTGCTCTGCCTGGTGTTTCTCCCCATGGCCTGCATTCTTATCCAGATCGGCCCCCGCTACATTCCGGCGGCGGAAGTCAGCCTGATGTTACTGCTGGAAACCGTGCTCGGCTCTTTCCTCGTCTGGCTGTTTCTTGGCGAAGTGCCGCCCAGACTCAGTCTGGTCGGCGGGGTTATCGTGTTCTCCGCCCTGGCCGTTCACGGCTGGATCGAAGTACGAAGGTACCGGCGAAGTCGCACGCAGTTGATCAACCCGGACCTGGCGCGGGAAGATACGCACTGACTGATCACAAGGAATCGAAGCCATGACCACCCTACCGCAACTGACCGACGCCCTGCTGACCCTGGAAAACCGGGTAGCCACCCTCACCCTGAACCGCCACGACCTGCGCAACGCCCTGACAGGATCCAACCTGATTGAGGACATCGTGACCACCGCCGAATGGGTAAACCAGTGTGAAGACGTATCAGTACTGGTAATCACCGGCGCCGGCTCCGCCTTCAGCGCCGGCGGCAACATCCGCGATATGGCCAACCGCAACGGTGATTTCGCCGGCGATGTGGCCGAATGCGCCGACCGCTACCGCAAAGGCATCCAGCGCATCCCCCTGGCCCTGCAGGATGTGGAAGTCCCCATCATCGCCGCCGTCAACGGCCCCGCCATCGGCGCAGGCTTCGACCTGGCCAACATGGCCGATATCCGCATCGCTTCGGAAACCGCAAAGTTCGGAGAAACCTTCCTCAACCTCGGCATCATCCCCGGCGACGGCGGCGCCTGGTTCATGCAGCGGCTGATCGGCTACCAGCGCGCCTTCGAACTGACACTCACCGGCCGCATCATCGATGCGAAAGAAGCAAAGGAACTGGGCATTGTTCTGGATGTCGTCCCCGCCGATGAACTACTGAACGCAGCACAAGCCATGGCAGACCGAATGGCCAGCCAGCCACCAAAAGCCACGCGCCTGACCAAACGCCTGATGAAAATGGCTCCACGGATGGAGCTGAAGGATTTCCTGGATGTATGCGCCAATTTTCAGGGCATGTGCCACAACGAGCCGGAGCATCTGGAGGCGGTGAATCGGATGTTGGAGGCTATGGCGAAGAAATAACGGCCTTTCCGTTAGCCGCATCAGGGGCAGCTTGAGCTGCCCCTGTATACTCAGCTTCTACAGTGCACCTGGGAACACGTTGGCATCGAATTCGTCGCAGGTTTCATAAGACTCAACAGTATTATTGTTGACCTCCACCACAACGTCCGCACCGGTGCCAGTGTCCATGCCGTAACGCACTTCAACCACACCATCCCCTGCCATACGATTGATCCCCTGGATGGGGCATAGGGTCTCCTGGGAGAGGTCAATCACGACGGGACTGGGCGTTGTATAGTCAACGTAGCCGTTCATTGCCGAGCTGATCAGTTTGAATTGCGTACTCAAAGACAGCTGGTCGCCATCAACGCTGAGAGTAATGAGTGAGCCCTGCAATGCGACGTAACTTGTCCCTTTCTTGAACTCCAGAACATCAGAGGTCAGCGTCAGAGTGGCCTTTTCCGCAGCGGCATCAGAGGTTTCTGACCAGCTATCACCACCTTTGAGAGCGAATGGTGTGTCGGAGGCAACAAAGCTCCCGGAGATATTGAAAGTCTCTGAACCACTCCAGGATTCCGATCCGGAGCTGGAACTGCCGCTTTCCTTGTAGGTGTAGGACCCGTTCAGCTCAACCTGACCGAAACTCACCGTCGTCAATCCACAATTGCTGAAGTCGTAGCGCAGGTCCGTGACGCCGGAGACAGAATTGTCGGTGACCTTGACCGAGCCGCCCTCATTTTCGCAAGCCAGATCCACGGAAGCATCCTGCGCCTGAGCAGTCGCGCCATCTTGAGCGACCCCCTCCAGCCCGCCAGAGTTGATAACCTCCTCGACTTCAGTCACGAGGTCCAGGGCTTCTTCCGATGACTGATAGGCAGACGTCGTACCCTCGAAATCTTCTTGCGTGTTGAGCGATGCCTTACGGGTCGAATAGCCGCCATCGTCCAGAGAAAGCGATCCACCAGACGACACTTCACGATCACTCCCGCCCCCTCCACCGCCACCACCACAGGCGGACAAAACCAGAGCGACGGACGTCACCATGACCGACTTGATAAAGGTTTGCTGCTTCATATGATCTCATTCCCTTGGTTATTCATTGTGTTCACAGGGCACCCAGCCCCCGCCTTTTATAGCGGAATGTCGTGAAAATAACCATATTTGGCTCTTGATGGGTATTGGAGAGCATGACGGGCATCACGAAAGTTGTGGGCGACAACTACGCAGACAGAAGGGGGACCCTCGAAAGGAAAACTGATCGGGGACGGTATTCGCTAACGTGGATTTTCAGGTGGGAAGTTCAGGGTTCCAAGCAAACCAGGAAATTGCACAACACCTATAAATGTCGGACTCCCCTCGGTATTTAGCTCCATTTAAACCTGGAGAATCCGAGCTAGAAAGACCAGCGCAGTGGCGGATTCCCATTGGCATCGACAATGCTGCATTCAAACCAGTTTCTATTAATTTTGAACTTAGAACCTTCACGCCACTGAATGTAGCTTCCAAGCGAGTCCATCCATTGCGCGGCTTGCTCCTTTGTCCCGAAACTGACGCGGCGACAGATATATTTGCCTGACATCAAAAACCAGCGTTCCATATTTTGTTCGCTGGCCGGGTCTCGAATGATCGACCTTTTTCCGAGATCGCCCGACCTCAGTTTATTTTCTAGTTCATAGATATAAGGATCATGATCGAATCTGTCTTCGGACCAGTCTAGGTTTTCAAATCGATGCACCCTCGTCCATGTGTTATCGCCAAATGGTTTCTTAGCAGCGACGAATTTCACTCGGTCTCCGATCAGATTATCGACATGAAAATGTTGTTTACTCTGACTATTCCAACAGCCAATCAATTCTTCGGCCAACTTGAACGGGAATTCTCTATTCTCTGTATCAATTCTGAATCTAACCTGGTTTCCTTGATGTTCGAAAGAGGTTATCACCCCCTCGTAGTTGACTGCCCACAGGGGGATTGAAGGCATTGACGATCTCGAAGTTTCTCCCATACATTCACTGAATGCCCTGGATACTGTGGCCCAGCAAGATCGCTCATCCATTTCCCTCGAGAAACCGGGGTTGGCACCTAAGTCGAGATCATCATCGCTTTCGTCTGAAGACGCAGCATTACCGCGCCCCCCGCCAGAGGGATTGCCGGTTGTGCTAGGCCAGTTGCCCCCCTGGTAACCTTCTACAGAATTCCGTCCCACCTGCGCCTCCAATCACCCGAAATTGAATCCTAGTTGTATCGTGTACGTTGCCATCATACAGTTCAATGGCTTGGACCTCCGTAATATCGCATCAATATAGCTTAGTCAAAAACACAACCCTCGAAGAAAAAAGATCAGCAAATTGGCGGACCGCCTGTCACCGTTTGGCGGGAGCTTCGTCAACTCCCACATGCTGACGATGAAATCGTCGAAGCCGGTTGTAACCATCCCCTAAAATCGGTGCATGCGTAATTAGAGTTCTCCGGCCTACAAAGAGGCAAACGGAGAGCAACATGAAGAAATCAAGGTACAGCGAGTCACAGATCGTCAAGATCCTGAAGGAGGTCGAGGGCGGTCGCCTGGTCAAGGAAGTCTGCCGGGAGTACGGCATCTCCGATGCGACCTACTACAACTGGAAATCCAAGTACGGCGGTATGGAAGCCTCTGATGTGAAACGCCTCAAAGAGCTGGAAGAGGAAAACCGCCGGCTGAAGCAGATGTACGCTGAGCTGAGCCTGGATCACAAACTGTTGAAGGATGTGATCGAAAAAAAGCTGTAAAGCCAGCCGTTCGACGAGAACTGGTGGATTACCTCAACCAGGCTCACGGTGTCAGCATCCGCAGAGCCTGCCGAATCGCTGGCATCAGTGACTCTGTGTACCGGTATAGGCCGGATACATTCCGGGATGAACCGGTGATTGCAGCGCTTCAAAGCGCAACCGAACGCTATCCAGCTTACGGCTTCAGCAAACTGTTCAAGGTGCTGCGACGCTGGGGCCATGGATGGAATCACAAGCGAGTACACCGGCTGTATTGTGCACTCAACCTGAACAAACGACGACGGGGCAAGAAACGACTCCCGACACGAAACCCGGAGCCATTGCGCGTGCCAGTCACCGTTAATCAATGCTGGTCCATGGATTTCATGAGCGACAGTCTGTTCTGTGGTCGTCGGTTCCGCACCTTCAACGTGGTGGACGATTTTAACCGAGAGGTACTGGCTATCGAGATTGACCTGAACCTGCCAGCACCGAGGGTCATACTGGTTCTGGACCGCATCATCGCTTGGCGAGGCTACCCGGCCAAACTACGCATGGATAACGGCCCTGAATTCATCTCGATTGCTTTGGCAGATTGGGCTGAGCAACACGGTATCGAGCTGGAGTTTATCAAGCAGGGCACACCAACCCAGAATTCGTATGTTGAGCGCTTCAACCGGACTTACCGAGACGAGATCCTGAATATGTATGTCTTCCGGAACCTCACCGAAGTCCGAGAACTGACCGAATCCTGGATGACGGAATACAACGATGAGCGTCCCCACGATTCACTGGAAGACCTGACACCATGGGAATACCTGGCGAAACACCAACGGGCGGAAACTCTAATCAGCGGTGCAACTGAACCGGCGATGTTTACACCAGCACTTCGATCATTTTTTCGTTTGAATCTGTAAAGTGGAGCTGAAAATTGTTATGCGTTGAAACATACTTACGCCATGCAAAATGTTCCCAAGCAAACTGGTTTCGCAGGCGATCTTAACCACAAAGCGTTCCGAAATTGTTGTGTAAGATTGCTATAAAATACCCTTTATGGAGTGGGATCCAGTCCATACAACTCATATTAAAAATAAGGTAATCATGATGTTTGGCCCTCAAACCACGTCAATTATGGTTGTTTATCCCAAGGGCTACTACGATGTAGCTACATCCCTCAAACACGCCATCTCCAAGCATGATCGTCTGGATAGCACTCTTTGGACTACAGAGCAGTACCAGCAAAATCTGCCGACGTTGTCAGGCAAAAGCCATGTAATTTTCCTTGGCACAGAGAAGGATTGCCCTGTCGCAAAACCCTTCCACGATCAAGTCGAGTCTGTAACTTTCCACGAGGGGGCCTGTTATGCCGTCGATGGACCTAAAGCTCTCGTCTTTGGCCTGGATGCCCCCACCCTTGAAAAATTTTCGGAGGCCGGACCGGATAGAAACTACGTCGGATTTGATGGTGAGCCCATTAGTTTTGCATCTGCGTCAGTAGAGGCAGAAATGGAGCCAGCAGAAAGCGCTCCGACAGGACAGGGAAGATTTGGCAAAGCAGGCTGGGGGGCATTAACGGGGGCAAGCACTTTGATGAACAGCATGGCTTCTGGTCGAGTTGCCGCCCGAGCTGCCGAAAAAGTTAAAGGTATGTGGTCAGCTTCTGACCAACGTATAGAAAATACCAAAACTGCTTCGATGCTATTTCTTGAACGAGGCCTGGATCAATGGCTTGAACTTGATAAAGAGTCTGCCGGATGAGTGTGTTTAACGACACCTTCCATAGAGCAATGGGCGCTACGGCGAGCGCTCACGGAACACACGCGTCGGCGGTCTACACCCAGAATGTTAACTCTGCAATCGATGCGGCCTTTGAGGCCATCCGAGACGAGGCTGACCGGGTCCAAAATGTAGACATCAAGTTCTCCAAAGGAAATATAGCTGAGGCCTACCATGCAGGAACCTTTAATGCCTCGGCGGCAGCAAAGGGGCGAGCGGATGTAAGCGCCGAAATGATGATTAACAACAAGCCCGGGCAAGATATTCGCTACGGTCAATTGGATGCTGATGAGCGGGTGGCGGAATTGAAATATTACAGCACCGGCGAAAAGACAGCCAAAGCGCTCGATAACCCTGGCTATTCCTCCAGCGACAAAGTGGTGCCAACTGATCAGCTCGACGAAGTACGCCGGGTTGCCTCAAGAGAGAGCTTGAGAAACATCGAAACCCGCCCTGAGACCTCTGAAAACTACGCCCATACTGCTGAATACGCGTCAGATCGCCTCGAATACGAAGACGTTACCTCTAAACCTCTCTCGAACAAAGAGGCAATCGATCTGGCAAAAGATCTAAAGTCTGAGGACACCGTTACCCCTGAAGATCACGGCCTGGATATCAGCGAGTTCGTTGAATGGTCGGACATTGCCCGAGAGGCAGGCCTAGCCGCATTGCATGCTGCCGCTTTTTCGGCAGCACTCACAGCCGCACCATATCTGGCCAAGGCGCTTGTTAATGGGATCAAGAAGGGTGAGATAGATGTTGATACCTTAAGCGAAGGTGCGGCGGCAGTCACCAAAGCGACGCCTCAGGCCGCTCTGAGGGCATCTGTAGCTGCGGCGATCGTCAGCGCCTCACAGGCTGGCTACTGCGGTGAGGCCATGAAGGAGATGTCGCCACATGCCGTCGGCATGGCCACGGCTATGGTGATCAATTCCATCGGCTACTCCATAAAATATGCAAAAGGGGAAATGCCAGGGAATGAGGTTGCGCTTAACTGCATCAAGGACTCCATCGCGCTTGCCTCAGGAATGCTTGGAGCGTCTTTGGGAAGTAGCATTATTCCAATTCCAGTGATGGGTGCCCTAATTGGCAACATAGTTGGATCCACTATTGGTGCAATGGCTTTTCAAGGGGTCCACTCAGTCACGCTAGGCATTTGTGTTGAGTCAGGCTGGACCATGTTTGGTCTTGTCGACCAGGATTATCAGGTCCCTGAAGACGTCCTTCAGCGGTGCGGCTTCGACTTAATCAAAGTAGAACGCATCAACATTCAGCGTTTTGAACCCAGCAGGATTCACGTCCAGAACATAGACGTTCAGAGGACTGGAGTCGTCTTCCTCAGAAGAGGTGTGATCGGGATGAGTGCTGTAGGTTATGTTTGAGCCTTTGACCATCCCAACGATTCACTGGAAGACCTGACGCTATGGGAATATCTGGCGAAACACAAACGGTCGGAAAACTCTAATCAGCGATGCAACTGAAACGGGGATGTATACACGATCGTCAGGCTGCTGACAAAAGCCATTGGGCAGGGTTTATCGAGACTATGAACGGCCCCTGTGTCAAACGAGTCGACCAGCCAATAAAAACGGCTAAATGGCTCGAGTTTGATCAAGATTCTGGAGAGCACCTGGATTGCCCGGAGAACCAATACGGCGAACCCTCGAAAGACAAACTATTGGGCCTTTACGCTCATGGAAAGTATTGGTTAACGCGGTTTTTAAGGTGGGAAGTTCAGCGCCCCAAGCAAACCAGGGAATCGCACGACACATATACCAATACCTGGCTAGAGCGGCTTTCGCAACTACCCGGATTCGCGAAGTGGCACAAACGGAAATCGACGCACTGCGTGCCGATACCGCGTACACCTGGGAGAAACTGAACAGTGAGGCTCACCCGCCACCTTGGAGTTCTGTCAATAACTGTACTGACGTGTTCTGACTTACCGGTGGTATTGGCAGTCATTAGGTACGGACACGAACCCGTAACTTTTCGTACAGCTGGATTTCTTCCTCGTGCGAAAGCTCTACCGCAACCGCGAATTTCTGCTCCTCAACAAACTCTTTAGCCCATCGGCCTTCACACCGTACTACCAGATAGTATCTGTCCCCGTATGCTGCTATCCCTCGATTAAACGATTGGGAGGCTACCTGTAGGGAGGAACGCTCCCTTTCTGTGGAGCCTGGTTTAAGGCCACAATTGAATTTACCTTCCATTTCAGGAAATTTTCCTTCGGCTCTCTCCCGTTTCCTGAAATGCTCAAAGATGAAATCCGGGTCACAGCCCCGAATAAGTCGGAAATTCACCTTTATTCCGGCATAGTCCATCCGCGAATGTCTCACCGGAGGGTCAAAAGCCAAGCTTACCTTTATATTTCTCCGCCCCTTTGTGGACTGGAATTCTTCAGGGATGGGAATTTCATACACTGCGAAATGATCTAGAGGCAAACTATCCTCTGTATACAGGACTACCCTTCCGTTATCGGAGTACGCCGCTTTTTCGAGGTCAATCTGACCATTCCCGCATATTTTTGGAATATTCTTCTCGCCCAATGGGGTCAAGAGATCCCTAATGGGCTCATTGATGGAAGCAGCAATCCCAAGGAGCGCCCGAATCAAGTTAGCACTTGCTCCAGGCAACACATTGAGTATCTGGGCGGCCTTGAAAGCTACCAGCGGAGTTGAATAAGAGGTTCCCGATCCTGTTGTAAACAACTGATTAAAATAGTCATGGTGGACAGTGAGAACACCAGCGGAGGGGAGGCTCCTCGCATCATGCAATCGAGCAGCGACTGGGTCAAACACTAACGTACCACCGAAATCCACAAAGTCTGGTTTTCGGGAACCTACAACGCCTGGGCCAATCCGAGTAAATGGTGACGGCTGCCCCAGAGTCGTGATTGGTCTATTTCCTACATATTGGCCCGAGGGGTCGTCTAGCCCTTCTCCATGTGCGACAGAACCGACGGTGATTACGTTTAGAGCGCTCGCTGGTTCAAGAACTCTGTTTTCCTTTTCCATCAGGTAGCTTGGATATTCAGTCACAGCCTCTTCCAATCTTTCGACTGTTCTCGGATGCCTATTACCTGCGGAGACCAAAATAACAATGTCTAGCTCAGCGGCCAGCTCATCCAGAGTCGCAGCCCAAGGACCTACTTTCCCGTCGTCGTAAGGCTGATCTTTAAGACCCAAAGATATTACAAATACTCGTGCACCGAACTCTCTATGTAATTTTTCAATCGCCTCCCTAATTTGATTGGGAACGAGTTTTTCCCTTGGGAACGCTCCGTGATGGTCGACCACTTTTGCAGAACATAGCCGTGAGCCTGGCTGGAGAGTCCGGTTTTGGAGCTGATTCCTTAAATCCCCGTAAATTGATATTCCAGCAACACGGGTTCCGTGGCCAAAATCATCCGCAACTCCCAATGTATCAGGCACCGCAATAGATCCTACTAGCAGATCTCTTAATAAAGGATGATCATTGACGCCGCTGTCAATTACTCCAATAATTGGCATATCGCCTTCAAGCGTTAATACCTCGGGAATATCGTCGACTGTTTGGTTTTGAAGTTCCTCAATCTCTGAATCCGCCTGAGGAGGCAAGTCGATTAAAGACACTTCATCCAAAGTTAGCACGTCCGCGATTAAGGCCTCATTAACCTCTAATCGCATCATAGTAATCGACGGCCCTATGAAGGTATCCAGAACTTTTGATTCATTTGCCTCAATGAATTCTGAGATTTGCTCAACTTTTGCTTCTCTAAGCGGACGAGAACCAAGATCCCAAATTTCAACATCGATTATTCGTTTCTGCTGTCCTACAAACTCCGCCACAGATGTATAGCCTTCTTCTTTCAACCGCTTTCCTATACGATCTACGGGCTGTACCTCTGAAATCTCCTCAATTGCCGAAACAAATCCGGCGTATTGGGGATTCTGCCGGCCAACTGGCACTCCTCGCTCGTAAGCCTCTAACCTAGCCTTTAAATCATTGATATCTCGGGTGGAGGAAAAGAGAACGAGGTGTTTATCTTCATCGCTTGAGAGCACGCTCAACCCCAGCTTTTCCCACTCATCTTCCTGTAAGCCGCCCTCCATCTTCACACGAAGGATTAAAGAGGGTGTTACCGTTGGTGGGCGTTGCCTAGTGATTTGCTGTTGAACTGTACTCTCGAGTTCCGACTTAAGCTTGGCGCCATGATTCGAGGGGTTGCGAGTTATGCTAGGAGAAAAACCGGGCCTTTTTCTACGCTCCAATCGTTGAGGGAGCCTCTTCATCTCCAAGTGTTGATACTGCGCCATAATCCTTTAGCTCCTTATCATTCAACGTTTGGCAATATTTTTTCGTCTTCTTTCCTCATTCTGCCAAGCTTTCTCGAAGTCAAACTTAGATACATGATCTCTAGATTGAATTACCGAATTTCTTAAAGCACCGATACATACTCGTTCCAACTCTGCATATGAGTATCCATCTAACTCGTGCACGTAATCATGCACCGAGAAATCAGGCCTAGCATTTTTAAAACGGGTTTTCAAAAACCTATCGATCATTTGAAAATTCGGTTTTTCAAACCAAATAATCTCATCGAAACGACGCCAAATAGCCTGATCTAATGACTTTTCATAATTCGTAGCGGCAATTAGATAGCCCCGAATTTTTAACCGGTCGATGAACAGCAGTAAGCTATTTACCACCCTTCGAAGTTCGCTATGCTCACTTGCGTCATCTCTGGCTCTTGCCAAAGCATCGAACTCATCGAGAAACAGAATACATGGCTGCTTGGTGGCGAATTCAAAAATCTTTCGGATATTAGTGGCTGTCTCACCCAAGAAAGACGACATTAATCGATCAATTTTCACAACGTACAATGGCAAGCCAATTTCACGTGCAAAAACACCTGCACTCATAGTCTTTCCACAACCAGGTGGGCCACAAAACAGTAGTTTGGACCTCAGCGGCAATCCCGTTTTCTCAATCTTATCTGAGGCTCTAAACTCTACAATTAAATCAGAGAATATCTTTTTATTTTCAGCAGAGAGAACGACCTCTTTATGTGAGTAGGCTGTATCCACCTCCTCTAAAAATTCATTGGCTATTCCTGGTGCTGAGGCCAACGGCATCAGGCCTTTGGCCTCTTGCTTTCTAGAGACCGTCTGGTGACGGTTAGGAGATGACTTAGAACCCGACATTCCATTATTGAGAGTTCTACGCAGAGCCTTGGCAAGAAGTTGATTTCTTTTAGATTCTTCCTCTGAAATGATCACTTCTGCGGCTGCACGGAACGCATTTTCGTCACCATAGCTTTCCAACAGCTTTTTGATTAGTTCGCCTCGTGCCATGTGTGCCTCTTATTTCTAGATCTCGGCGATGATAGCCACAGAAAGACGGGTATTCCAAGCGTATGTTTCCAAATAAGCCATCAAGACTCTATAAATGCCAAGGGGCGGGGCACCACGCCGTCCGTCTACATTGTGTCTACGTTAGTGAATTTACAATTTGAAGGGTGAGAGAGTAACGCTATAAGGTATTGATTTTAATGGTGCCCGGAGCCGGAATCGAACCGGCACGGCCTTGCGGCCGAGAGATTTTAAGTCTCTTGTGTCTACCAATTTCACCATCCGGGCATCGGAGGGAGGTTTTGAGGGGCAGAATTGTATAAGGCCGTGTCGGCTAACGCAATTCCAATTGGCCGCCGGGGAAAGCTCACGCCGCTTTGACCGCCCTGCCCTTGTAGATATAGCCGGCGATCTTTGGGGCTTTCGGCACGTAGAAGTTGTCCAGTTCCAGAATGTCGAACCCGGTCTCGCGGATCAGGTCGGCTATCGGGCGGTTCAGGTGGCAGCCGCCGGCCAGTTTTTTCCAGCCCGGGGTGATTCGGTGTTGCCAGCGGCGAACGCCTTGGTCACAGGACTCTCCGTGTTCCAGGAACAGCAGTTCTCCGTCGGGTTTGAGTACCCGTTTCATCTGTTCCAGGGCGGCGCGCCAGTCGGGAATGGTGCACAGGGTGAAGGTCAGCAGAACGGTGTCCACGCTGTTGTCGGGCAGCGGAATTTTCTCGCCCGGCAGATCCAGCCATTCCACGTTTACCGGTGACCGGCTGAGGTTTTCCCGGGCTTTTCGGCGCATGCCTTCTGACGGCTCCAGGCCGTAGACCAGGCTGACGGTGTCCGGGTTATAGAATTCCAGGTTGATGGCGGAACCCATGCCGACTTCCAGCACCACGCCCCTGGCCTTCGGTACGACCTGGCTGCGCAGTTTCATCACCTGGCCCACGGAGCAGGTGCAGTCTATGATGTGAGGCAGTATTTTGTCTTCGTAAAAGCTCATGGGGTTCGCCATACTTGTTTTAAATCAAGGACAGAGCAATTTGTCCTATTGGTTAAGGTCCTGTTTTTAGTAGCATGACCCGCATCTGCCGGTAATAACAACTTTACAACATGAGCTCAGGCAGCGGCCGAACGGGCGCGCTTTGCCCGTTTTTGTAACGTGTGAGTAGTTACCGGAGGTTCCCAATGGAACTTGATCCTCTCATCCTATCGCGAATCCAGTTCGCGTTTGTGGTGTCATTTCACGCCATCTTTCCGGTGTTCACCATCGGGCTTGCTTCCTTCATCGCTGTGCTTGAAGGGCTCTTCTTTAAAACACGCAATCCGGTATGGGAAAAGCTTTCGGGTTTCTGGACCAAGGTCTTTGCCGTTGTCTTCGGTATGGGGGTGGTGTCCGGCATAGTGATGTCGTTCCAGTTCGGCACCAACTGGAGCAATTTTGCCCAGGCCTCGGCCAACTTCCTCGGCCCGGTTCTCAGTTATGAGGTGGTGACGGCGTTCTTCCTGGAAGCGGCGTTTCTTGGCGTGCTTCTGTTCGGGCGTAACAAGGTACCGGCCGGGGTTCACCTGTTTGCGTCCATTATGGTGGCGCTGGGTACTTTTATTTCCTCGTTCTGGATCCTGTCTGCAAACAGCTGGATGCACACCCCTGCAGGTACGGAACTGCGTGATGGCGTGTTCTACGTAACCTCCTGGAGCGAAGCCATTTTCAACCCGTCTTTCCCCTATCGCTTTATGCACATGGGGCTGGCGTCGTTCCTGACCGGCAGTTTCGTGGTGGCGGGCGTTAGTGCCTGGTACCTGTTGCGGGGCCGTGAGGTGGAAGCGAACAAGAAGGCGCTGTCGATGTGCCTCTGGCTGTTGCTGTTCATCGCGCCTCTGCAAGCGGTTGTCGGTGATTTTCATGGCCTGAACACCCTGGAACACCAGCCGATGAAAGTGGCGGCAATGGAGGGCAACTGGGAAACCTCAACCCATGTGCCGTTGTTGCTGTTCGCGATTCCGGACCAGGAAAACCAGACCAATCTGTTTGAGATTGGCTTGCCGGGCGTGGCTAGCCTCATCCTCACCCACGATTGGGATGGCGAGGTTCCGGGCCTGAACGAAATATCGGCCGATGAGCAGCCCCCGGTTGCCTTGGTGTTCTGGGCATTCCGGGTGATGGTGGGCCTTGGCCTGCTGATGATCGCCTTTGCGGTGACCGGTCTGATCCTCAGGGCGGGTGGTCGCTACTGGCGTTCTCCCTGGTTCCTGCAGGGGTTGCGGTTTATGAGCATTACCCCCTTTATTGCGGTACTCGCCGGCTGGATCGTGACGGAAACCGGCCGCGCGCCCTGGCTGGTGTACGGGATGATGAACCACGCTGATTCGGTCACCCCGTCCCTCACCGGCGGCATGGCCCTTTTCACTCTGATCGGCTATATCGTGGTGTACGCCCTGGTGTTCTCTGCCGGGGTCTACTACCTCATGCGTGTACTGTATGTCGGTCTGGAGGACTCACACGAAGACGACGATCATGAAGCGGAGCGCCCGAAACGCCCGTTGTCCGCAACCCATGTGCCCTTTGAGATTGAGCACGATGAAGGCGACCTTGTCGGTACCGCGAAACCCACCAAACACCGAGGCCATTGATTATGGAACTGTTTGATCTGCCCCTTATCTGGGCCTTCATTATTGGTTTTGGCATCATCATGTACGTGTTGATGGACGGGTTTGACCTGGGTGTTGGCATTCTCTTTCCCTTTGCGCCTTCCGAGGAAGACCGGGATACCATGATGAACACCGTCGCCCCGGTATGGGACGGCAACGAGACCTGGCTGGTGCTGGGCGGCGCCGGGCTGTTGGCGGCATTCCCGATGGTGTACTCCATCCTGCTGCCTGCACTGTACATCGGTGTGTTCCTGTTGCTGGCGGGGCTGATTTTCCGGGGCGTGGCATTCGAGTTTCGCTTTAAGGCCCAAACATCCCGTTATCTCTGGAACTGGGCCTTTGCCGGCGGCTCCACGTTGGCGGCGTTTTCCCAGGGCGCAGTGGTGGGCGCCTACATCCAGGGCTTTGAAACCATGGATGGCGTGTACGTCGGTAGCGCCCTGGACTGGTTAACCCCGTTCACGGTGCTGACCGGGCTCGGCATGCTCGCCGGTTATGCGCTGCTCGGCACCACCTGGCTGATCCTGAAAACGGAAGGCCACCTGCAGGACTGGGCATACAAACTGGCCCTGCCGCTGCTGGGCGGCGTGCTGGTGGTGTTTGGAATTATCAGTGTGTGGACACCGTTTGTGGATGACATGGTACGGGACCGCTGGTTCTCCAACCTCAGTGTGATCTGGATCCTGCCGGCGCTGACGCTGCTGTGTGCGTTCCAGATTTACCGCTCGGTCCGCAACCGGTTTGAGGGTATGCCATTCGTAGCGACCATGGGGTTGTTCATCTTTACGTACCTGGGCCTGATCGTCAGCCGCTGGCCCTATGTGGTACCACCGGATTACACCCTGTGGGATGCGGCTTCCGCCTATGAGTCCCAGCTGTTCCTGTTGCTTGGTCTGCTGTTCGTGATTCCCATTGTGCTGACGTATACCGCCTGGACGTACTGGGTATTCCGCGGCAAGGTCCGGGCCGGCGAGGGATATCATTAAGTGACCGAACCGACGCCTGCGGACGTCCGGACATGGCTGGGTGATCTGGCCCGGGGCAGCCGCTCCCTGATTCGGGGAGCGGTTATCGCGGGCACGGTGGCCGGGCTGGCCACCATTGCCCAGATGGCGTTGCTGGCACGCATTGTCTATCTCGGCGTGGTCGATAAGGCACCGGTGACCGAACTGGGCGCCCTGTTCGCCGGGCTGGTGGCTGCCATCCTGGTTCGTGGTGTCGCCCAGGGCCTCCAGACCCGGGTGGCGGCCCAATGCAGCCGCAAGGTTCGTGCGGATGTCCGTCGCCAACTCAATCGTCACTGGCGGGCCTGTGGCCCGGTTCACCTCGGGCAGCAATCCGCAGGCACCCTGGCGCGGGAATGGATTGATCATGTGGATGCCCTGCATGGTTATTTCGCCCGTTTCCTGCCGCAACTGGTGCTGGCCGTTGCGCTCCCGCTGATCATTCTGGTGGTCGTGCTCTGGCTGGACTGGCTTGCGGGCATTTTCCTGCTGCTGTCCGCGCCCCTGATTCCGATATTCATGGCCCTGGTGGGGATGGGAGCGGAAAAGCTTAACCAACAGCATTTTGAAACCATCAGCCGACTGTCGGGCCAGTTTCTCGACAAGGTGCGCGGGCTCACCACTTTGCAACTGTTTGGCGCGACGGATACCGCCATCACCGCCATTCGTGAACGCTCGGATCGCTACCGCAGAATCACCATGAAGACCCTCAAGGTGGCCTTCCTTTCCTCCGCCGTTCTGGAATTCTTTGCGTCAGTCGCTATCGCGGTCATCGCCATCTACATCGGGTTTGGCCTGCTGGGTTACATCGCCTGGGGTCCCGCCGGGGAGCTGACGCTGTTTTCCGGCCTGTTGGTGTTGTTGCTGGCGCCGGAGTTTTTCCAGCCCCTGCGTACCCTCTCCCAGCACTATCACGACCGGGCCGCAGCGCTGGGCGCCAGCGCCGAACTTCTGGCCAGGTTGCGCTCGACACCCGAACCCCATTCGCGACCAGTCACCGCGCCAACACAGCAGGGGGTAAATGGGAACAACAGCCGGATTAGCCTGCAGGGTATCTCAATGAGGTATGGCGATGGCCCGCAGGTTTTCAGTAATCAGTCCCTGGCCATTGAACGCGGTGATGTCGTTGCCCTGACCGGACCTTCGGGGGGCGGCAAGTCTACCCTGCTGCAAATCCTGGCCGGTTTCATCCGTCCCGATGAAGGCACTGTTGACGTGTTCGGCCAGCCCGCCGGCAGTTTCCGCTTTGGCTGGCTCGGGCAGTCGGCGTTTCTGGTGCATGGCAGCTGGGCGGATAACCTCCGTCTGACCACGCCGGATGCATCAGACATCGCCATCGAGGCGGCGCTGCGCCATGTGGGGCTGGGATACCTGATCGACAACCGGGACCAGGGAATCTACAGCACGGTCTCCGAGGATGGTCAGGGGCTGTCCGGCGGTCAGGCCCGGCGCCTGAGCCTGGCCCGGATCTTTGTGGCGGATTATGACCTGATCCTGCTGGATGAGCCGACCGCCGGACTGGACACCGACAGCGAGATTTTCGTGCTGGAGGCGTTGCATAAACTGTCGGTTGCCGGCAAAACGCTGATCTTTGCCACCCACCACCAGGCGCTGCTCACACTGGCCAACCGTATTCTTCTGGTCTCGCAGGGAGGGGTTCGCAATGCCTGAACTCAAACCCTGGCTGGCACTGATCTTCCAGCGCCCGGGGCGGCTGATAACCGGCGGTCTGTTAATGTTGCTGACGCTGCTTGCCGGTATGGGGCTGCTGGCACTTTCAGGCTGGTTTATTACCGCAACGGCACTCACCGGACTGCTTCTGGCTGCCGGTGTGCAGGCATCCCTTAACCTCTATATACCCGGTGGCGGTATCCGGTTGTTTGCGGTCACTCGCACCGTGGCGCGCTACCTTGAACGCGTCTACAACCACGATACGGTGCTGAGGCTGCTCACCGATATCCGGGTTACCCTGTTCCGTCAGCTGTCCCTGGCCAGACGTGGCAGCCGGTCAGCCCTCAGGGGCTCCCAGTGGCTTTCGCGGCTGACCAGTGATGTGGATGCACTAGATACCCTGTACCTTCGCCTGATCGCCCCGACGGCGCTGGCCGCATTGGTGACCATGCTCCTGGTGATCACGGCGGCCCTGTTTTACAGCTGGCAACTGGCACTGATCCTGCTCGCCCTGCTAACCGTGGCGTTTGTGGGGGCAACGGTGGCGGTTTTTGTCAGAACCTGCGCGCTGACCTCTCGGCAAACCGACGAAACCGAGGAAATCCGCACCGGCGTGATAGAACACCTGGATGGGTTTGCAGAACTCACCGCCGCTGGACGTACCGGAAAGCATGCCGCCTGGCTGCTGCGTAATGCTTCCTGGGTGACACGGCAGCAGGCAGAGACGGAAACCCGCGTGGGCTGGCACTCTGCCCTGACCCAGGTATTGATCAACCTGGCGGTGGTTTGTGCGCTGTGGATGGGGCTACAGCTCTACAGCATTGATGCCATCAGCGGTCCGGTCATGGTGTTGCTGCCCATCGCGCTGCTGGGGTTGGGCGAGGTCTACGCCATGCTGCCTGACGCCTTCGGCCGACTCGGTGGCACGATAGCCTCCGCCGCCAGACTGAACCGGGACTGTCACGATACGCCTGAACGTCATCCGGCCCCGGAAACCAGCCCTGCTTTGCAGGAAAATGTGGCAGTCGAGATCCGTAACCTGACCCTGCGGCACCCGAACCATCCGCCGCTGATGACCCATTTCAATCTGTCCGTCGAATGCGGGCAATGGCTGGGAATTATCGGGGTATCCGGTTCCGGAAAATCCTCACTCGCCGACGCTCTGGCGGGACTGATAACGCCAACGGCCGGCTCGCATGTCACCCGGGAATGTTGCTATCTGACGCAACAAACGGTGTTGTTTGAAGATACCTTGCGGTCCAATCTTTTGCTGGGTCATTCCGGCGCCACGGATCAACAGCTTTGGAGCGTGCTGGAACTGGTGGGTATGGCGGAACGATTCGTTCATGAGCCGGAACAGCTGAATACCTGGCTTGGTGCCAGAGGCAGCCGTTTATCGGGCGGCGAGGCCCGGCGCATCGCCCTGGCCAGGGTGCTGCTGACTTCCCGCCCTATTGTCATTCTGGACGAGCCATTCACTGGGGTGGATGCTAAAACCCGCGACCGGATCAACGCGCGTCTGCCGACCTGGCTCAGCGGGAAAACCGTCATCAGTCTGGGCCACGCGCCGGAAGCCATTCCTGACTCCGACGCGGTGGTTCACCTCAGCTAGCGGGTTTCCACTACCTCGAAGGTCAGGCCCGCTTTGGAGGTCAGGCGCTCAAGCAGTTTGCCATCCAGCACCGATGCCGGTGTCCAGAATCCGCCCGGCTGTTCGGCGGGTACATCAAACGCCAGGCACATGCCCGCCTCACCCAGCATTTTGCCGGTGGAACCGTACCCTGGGTCCTGATCGCCGGTCACCTTGGTGATGATGGTTTTGCCGTCCTCGGTCCGGCCAACAAAGCGCAGATCGTAGAATCCGGCTTTCTGGGCCTCCGGGCTGGGCCCTTCGCCGGGCTTGGGCACGAACTTCTCCACCAGCCAGCGGGTTGGCTTGATAGCAGAGGCAGTAAAGAACGCGGCCAGACCGCCGGTGATGGCGTACGAAGCCAGTCGACCCCTGGCGCCACGGCCTGTCATCATCGCTTCGTCGTAGGTGAACTCCTTGCCGTACCGGGCATCCTGCAAGGCGTTGGAGCGATGCACCACCCGGGTGTTGATCGCACCCATAACAAAGGGCGCGAGCCAGGCATTGAAGGTTTTGTCGAATTCGGCACCTTTGAGGCTCGGCTGCCGGGTCGTCGAGCGGTGCTCCGGCGGACAGATGGAGAACGGGTTCGCCAGTTCCTTTCGCAGCTTCGGATCCGCTGCGGCTTCCCTGGCCACGTTCATCATGGAAGCCACGGTGCCACCCGAAAACTCGCCTTTGGCGACCTTCACCCGCATACGGACATCGCGACAAGGCGCGCCAAAGGTCTCTTCCGCTTTATTCTGCAGGAACCAGACGCCCATATCCGAAGGGATGGAGTCAAAGCCGCAACAATGGACAATGCGGGCGCCGGACGACTTCGCCTCTTCCTCGTAGCGCTCCACCATCTTGCGAATCCATTGCACTTCCCCGGCCAGGTCGCAATAATCGGTTCCGGTGCGCACACAGGCCTGAACCAGAGGCTCACCGTACAATGCGTAGGGTCCTACCGTGGAGATGATAACCCGCGTCTGGTCACACATGGCCTGCAAATCAGCCTCATCCGCAGCATCAGCAATGATAACTGGCAGTTCCGTACCTTTGGGCCCCAGGTCGCCCTTGAGCTTGTCGAGTTTGCCCTGTGAACGTCCGGCGATTGCCCAGGAAACCGATTGCCCCACGCCATAGGTATCCAGCAGATACCGTGTGAGGATCTGCCCCACAAAGCTCGTTGCCCCGAAGACCACCAGGTCATAGGTTGTGTCCGTTGATTTCGTCATTATTCATCCTTTTAGTTATTACGTTGGAAAACGTGCATGAAGATCGCGACACCCAGGCCCCAGAAGCCGTTCAGTACCAGCCCGCCCATCCAGGTCTGGGCGGACACATCAAGGCTTTTCAGGGGGAATACGACCAGCATGGCAACCGCAGTTGGGCCGATCGCCCCTACAATGACATGGCCCAGCCAGAATTTCACCCCGGCCAGACGCCCCAAAAGGGCCCAAAGCACGATACCCCAGAGCCCTCCGAAAAACGCCAGGGATACCACCGCCGGCACGCCAAAAGGCGGTACCGGTGTCAAATTGAAGGGCGCCATTGGCACCGTGCCGCCCAGATAGAACAAAGCAAACAGTCCCTGGTGGAAAATAAGGGTCGCGAGAAAGCCACTCACAAATGCCTTGAACCAAACCATGTAATATCTCCTTAAAAGGATCGTCGGCACGGCCAATCGTTTGTCACAATGTATCCGGCACACTGCAGGAAACACAATGAAAAACACACACGTCCCGGAGGTCAACCTTGGTGACACTGTTACTGATCCTGAGCTTGCTGCTTGCCGCCTTCAGTGCCTTTCTTTTCTGGCAGATCTGCGAGCAGCGTAAAGTCATCGCCCAGATGATGGAAAATGATGACATCACAGAACCGGATCGGGATCCCGAGCTGATCCTTACGTTACGGGTCGTGGATCCGATTTCTGTTGCCAAGCGGGAATCCCGTTCGGCCCGCGTTCTGGCCGACCACTTGCCTGTCATGGTTAAAAAAATGGTGTATCAGGAAGTGATGAAGGAACTGGAACGGGAACTGGATGAACGTGAAATCGACGTGCAGATGCACATTGAATATCGCTGATTGAGGTAACCCATGTCTACTCTGATTGCCTCTGCCACCCTGTTGACAGCAAGCGCAGCAGGGCTGGCCTATACATACTGGCAACTGCTCGACAGCCGTCGCCGTCTGCGGGTGGTGAATTCCCAGCGCATTGCCGCGAACAGTGCGATCCAGAAAAGCCGGATGGACCTGCTGGAAGTCCGTAACCGTGCGAGGTTGCTTGAAGAAACCGTTACCGGCGGCGCGACAGCCGTGGAGAAGGTCCACAAGGCCATTTCCTCGACTACCTTTGGGCTGATTGATCATTTCTCCCGGGATGACCAGTTCCGTCAAACTGCCCGCAAAGCCCGGGAAACCCATGACCAGACCAGTCAACAGATTTACCACGGCGTGCGCACCACCAATCGGGCGCTGCACATACTGGCCGACACCCTGATTATCGGCAAAGCGGAAAAACGGATCGTTTCCAGGAAGCATAAAAAAAGGCACCCGTAGGTGCCTTTTTTCTGAGCTCTCAGAAAGTTACAGAACTTTCTTCAACTCTTCTTCAAGCTGCGGAACCGCTTCGAACAGGTCCGCGACCAGGCCGTAATCGGCAACCTGGAAGATCGGCGCTTCCTCGTCCTTGTTGATCGCAACGATCACCTTGGAGTCGGACATACCGGCCAGGTGCTGGATGGCACCGGAGATACCAACAGCGATGTACAGCTGCGGAGCAACGATCTTACCGGTCTGACCGACCTGCATGTCGTTCGGCACGAAGCCGGCGTCCACGGCGGCACGGGATGCACCCACGGCGGCGCCCAGCAGATCAGCTACCTGCTCCAGCATCTTGAAGTTGTCGCCGTTCTGCATGCCACGGCCACCGGAAACCACAATACCGGCGCTGCCGAGGTCCGGACGGTCGGACTTGGCCAGCTCTTCGCTCACGAAGGCGGACAGGCCGGCGTCTTTTACCACGTCCAGCTGCTCAACAGCGGCGGAACCGCCTTCTGCGGCAACCGGATCAAATGCGGTCGGACGTACGGTGATGACCTTGATGGCGTCGTTCGCCTTCACAGTAGCAATGGCGTTACCAGCGTAGATCGGACGAACGAAGGTGTCTTCAGACTCGACGCGCATGATGTCGGAGACCTGAGCCACGTCCAGCAGCGCAGCAACGCGCGGCATGAAGTCCTTACCGGTGGTACCGGCGGCAGCCAGGATGTGGCTGTAGCCCTTGCCCACTTCGGCAACCAGTTCACCCAGGTTTTCCGCCAGGAAGTGACCGTAAGCGGCGTTGTCGGCAACCAGTACCTTGTTCACGCCTTCGGCCTTCGCCGCTGCTTCGCCTACAGCGCCGCAGTTCTCGCCGGCAACCAGTACGTCGATATCGCCACCGATGGCTTTGGCAGCGGCGACTACGTTCAGGGTTGCCTGCTTCAGCTCGCTGTTGTCATGTTCAGCAATTACAAGGATGCTCATTTAGATCACCTTCGCTTCGTTCTTCAGTTTATCGACCAGCTCAGCAACGTCCGCTACCTTCACACCCGCCTGACGGGCGGCCGGTGCTTCCACTTTCAGGGTGGACAGACGGTTGGCAATGTCGACACCCAGATCGGCCGGGCTCATGGACTCGAGCGGCTTCTTCTTGGCCTTCATGATGTTGGGCAGCGAAGCGTAACGCGGCTCGTTCAGACGCAGGTCAGTGGTGACCACGGCCGGCAGGTTCAGCGCCAGGGTCATCAGGCCACCGTCGATTTCACGGGTGACGTTGACCTTGTCGCCTTCGACAACCACTTCCGACGCGAAGGTGCCCTGACCCATACCGGTCAGCGCGGCCAGCATCTGGCCGGTCTGGTTGTTGTCGGAATCGATGGACTGTTTACCGAGGATAACCAGCTTCGGCTCTTCCTTCTCCACCACGCTCTTCAGCAGCTTGGCCGCTTCGAGAGACTGAACCTCTTCGTCGGTTTCGATGTGGATACCACGGTCGGCACCCAGTGCCAGAGCAGTACGGATTTGCTCCTGGGCGGCCTTCGGGCCGATGGATACCACCACGATTTCACTGGCAACACCCTTCTCTTTCAGGCGAACCGCTTCTTCTACAGCGATTTCGCAGAACGGGTTCATTGCCATCTTGACGTTGGCGAGATCAACGCCGGTGTTGTCCGGCTTGACGCGCACCTTTACGTTGTAGTCGATAACTCGTTTTACAGCGACCAGAACCTTCATAGATTCCTCGTTCTTCTACGATGGGTTTAATGACTCGCAATCAGAAACACTCTCAAAACACGACTCCACGTATGCGGAAAACGGAGTGTTTCTCGATTCCTGTCGTTTCGATGTGAGGCCGGAATTAAGGGCTTCAGACCGAACGTTCAAACAGCGGCCTCACGCGGGGCCTGCTGTCACGGCGGACTTATACTGCAGGCAAAGGTGCACGGGGTCAATAGCCCCAGTCGACACGCCACGCCTGTTTTCACAGCCAACTGAACCGTATTGACTCAGCAAAGCTGTGAGACGATACTAAAAAACGACTCAGAAAGCACGTTTAGCACCTCTATAAACAATGCCAAAGGACAGGCCAAATTTCAAACAAACGTTTGTTTGATTTTCGATATGCGCTACCCTTGGGGTTGTCAAAAGAGTTATCAAGTCGGGCTATTCGACTAAGGGGAGTCGTCTATACGGAGTTTTACCGGTATGATAACCCCCCTGAATTATCCGCCTGCGGGCACATAATATCCATTAAAAGAAGTTTGAGGAGACCAACGTGGAACGCGAATCGATGGAATTTGATGTTCTTATCGTCGGCGGTGGGCCCGCTGGCCTTTCGGCTGCCTGCCGGGTCATGCAGCTGGCTCAGGAAGCTGAACAGGAACTGACGGTCTGTGTCGTTGAGAAGGGTTCCGAGATCGGCGCTCATATCCTGGCCGGTACCGTATTCGAGCCGACCGCGCTAAACGAACTCTTCCCGGACTGGAAAGAGAAAGGCGCACCGCTGAACACCCCGGTGACCCGGGATGACATTTTCCTGCTGAAGAACCAGGAAAAAGCGACCAAGATCCCCAATGCCTTTGTGCCGAAGAACATGCACAACCATGGCAACTACATCATCAGTCTGGGCAATCTGTGCCGCTGGCTCGCCGAGCAGGCCGAAGGCCTGGGCGTGGAAGTCTACCCGGGCTTTGCCGCTTCCGAGACCATCATTGAAGATGGCCAGGTAAAAGGCATCATTACCGGCGATATGGGCGTGGCCCGTGACGGCAGCGAGAAAGACGGCTACATGCCGGGCATGGAGCTGCGCGCCAAGTACACCCTGTTCACCGAAGGCTGTCGTGGTCACCTGGGCAAGCGCTTGATCAATGACTTCAAGCTGGACGAAGGCAAGGATCCCCAGCACTACGGTATTGGTATCAAGGAACTGTGGGACATCGATCCGGCCAAACACGAGCCGGGCCTGGTTGTGCACTCCACGGGCTGGCCGCTGAGTGAAAGCAGCTCTACGGGCGGTTCCTTCCTGTACCACCTGGAGAACGGCCAGGTCTATGTCGGCCTGATCACCGACCTGTCCTACAGCAATCCGCACCTGAGCCCGTTCGATGAATTCCAGCGCCTCAAGCTGCACCCGGAGTTCAAACAGTATCTGGAAGGCGGCAAGCGTGTTTCCTACGGTGCCCGCGCCATCACCAAGGGCGGCTTCAACTCCCTGCCGAAGATGAGCTTCCCGGGTGGCCTGTTGCTGGGCTGTGATGCCGGCACCCTGAATTTCTCCAAGATCAAGGGCTCCCACACCGCCATGAAATCTGGCCTGCTGGGCGCGGAAGCGGTGTTCGAAGCATTGAAGGAAGGCAAGTCCGGTGAGGAAATCACCAGCTTTGCCGATCGCTTCAAGGACAGCTGGCTCTACAAAGAACTGTATGACGAGCGCAACTTTGGCCCGGCCATGCACAAATTCGGTAATGTGGTTGGCGGCGGCATCGCCTTCTTCGAGCAGAACATCCTGCATCGCAGCCTGCCGTTCACCCTGCACGACACCATCCCGGATTACGCCACCCTGAAGCCGGCGTCCGAGGCCAAGAAGATCGATTACCCGAAACCGGATAACACCCTGACCTTCGACAAGCTGTCGTCGGTGTTCATTTCCAACACCAACCACGAGGAAGATCAGCCGGTTCACCTGAAACTGACCGATCCGGACATTCCGCTGAAGGACAACCTGCCCAAGTACAACGAGCCCGCGCAGCGTTACTGCCCGGCCGGCGTATACGAGGTGGTTGAAGCCGAAGACGGCAGCGGCAAGAAGTTCCAGATCAACGCCCAGAACTGTGTTCACTGCAAGACCTGTGATATCAAGGATCCTGCCCAGAACATCAACTGGGTGACTCCGGAAGG